>DASPJH010000098.1:0-3555 GCA_035628715.1 Bacteroidia bacterium | reverse complement strand
TTCAACGCCTGCAGGCTGCCGTCGTAAAATTTTGAAGGCAGCTCGGCGTTGGCCCGGTCAGTCAGGCGATTGTACCAAACCGACTGGGCATCCCATACATGGATTAGGGTTGCTTTTGCCGTGGGGAAACTACCGCCGGTTGGTGCGTCGGCCAGTTCATCGGTTACTGCTTCCAGCACTGTTTTGGTCGACCAGCTGTTGGCCGCATATAGTTCTTTTGTTATTTCAATGGCTTTCATAAAATGGTACAAATATAATAACTAACGGTTGTTAGGTGTTTAAACAATAATTTTTTTCCATCCTGATACAATAACATTTTACAGCGCCAATTGTAGTTATTTAACCAACTTTCAATACACTTATGAAAAGTAATGACAACACAATCAACTGGTTCGAAATTCCGGTAACGGATATGGAACGCGCCAAAAAATTTTACCAGGAAATTTTCGGGTTAGATAACCTGGAAACAACAGATATGGAAGGCGTTTCCATGGCAATGCTTCCCTACCAGGGCGGAAGCGGGAAAGTATCAGGCGCATTGGTTAAGGGAGACGGCTTTATACCCTCTTCAACCGGGACACTTATATACCTGAATGCCAACCCGGATTTAAAAGAAGTGGAAGACAGGATTGAAAAAGCAGGAGGCCGTATAACTTTACCTAAAACTTCTATAGGTGAGCACGGGCAAATGTGTTATTTCACCGATACCGAGGGCAACCGCCTGGGCCTGCACTCAGACAAATAAGCTATTGAAAAAAAGTTAGTTATCATTGCAACGCTTTACCTCCGTGCAGCGTTTTACTATGCATAGCGGTCATAAATTTGACGAAAAAATGACGTTCGTCGAAAAAGCAAAATATGACACACTAACAACCGAATAAATAGCGATATTAGTTTTGATTTTGTACACTATGAAAAAAACCTGGCTGGCAACATTAATTATTTTATCTGCAATTACTGCATTCGGGCAGGACACCGAAGAAGAAGAAACTCCGCGCAATCAGTTAGGCATTAATGCCACCCTGTTTATCAAGCAGTTCCTCACTCTCAGCAATACCACCCAACCGCTAAACAACCCGTTTTTAATCACCTATAAGCACAACCTGGCTAATAACGTATGGTTAAGGGCTGGTGTTGGAGCTACTTATGATGAATCAAAAAACAACCCGAACGACGGAAGCCCCATGTCTACCAGCAACAACATGACAACCAACCTAAGGGCGGGTGTTGAATGGCAGCATGGAATAACCAAACGCTGGCTGTTTTACAACGGTGTGGATGCCGGATATAACTACAATTTATCAAGGATTAAGACATCCACTGTTGGCGGATTTCCACCCGTACCCGTTGAAATATCCACCGAAACAGAAGAGTTCGGCTTTTTTGGCGGACCTGTTTTGGGTATTGAGTTTAAAATAAACGATAAAATAAGTTTTAATGCTGAAACCACGCTGTATTACACGTATTCAGAGTCTAGAAGAAGGGAAACCAACCCTCTTTTCGGGCAATTTAATGAAAATCGTTTTACAGCGTCCAGTAATTTCAGGATTATAGTTCCAACATCATTATTTTTTGTATTTAGTTTTTAAATCAGCAAAGCCATGAAAAAAATAACCGTCCTATCAGTATTTACAATTATTGCAGCGGTTGTATCGGTTTCTTCCTGCAAACGCGAAGCCCCCGGTGGCGAAATAAAATACCAGGAGCCCAGCCTGCCCGCAGTAAGTTACGACTACAACGCACGGGCCTCCATTCTTACTACTAATAACCACTCGGTAAGCAATGCAAAAGCTACACTGGGCAGGGTGTTGTTTTATGACAAAGCCATGTCGGTAAACAACCTTATATCCTGCGGAAGCTGCCACCACCAAAACAAAGCGTTTTCTGACGGTATGCAGTTCAGCCAGGGGTTTGAGTTTAAAACCACCACCCGTAACTCGCCGGCTATTATAAACCCCGGCGCCATGAACACCTATTTTTGGGATGGAAGAGCTACCGGGCTTGATAATATGGTGCTGATGCCGGTGGCCAACCACATAGAAATGGGGCTGGAAAACGTTAATTACCTGGTATCCAAAATTGCCTCTATTCCTTATTACAAACCCTTATTTAAAGATGCTTACGGAAGTGAGGATGTGAACAAAACAAGAATTGCTGACGCCCTTAGCGATTTCCTGGCATCTATGGTGACAGTAAACTCTAAATTCGACCAGGCTCAACCAGGCGGATTCCAGAGCTTCACCACCCTCGAAAAACATGGACTTGACCTGTTTAACGGTGCAGGCTGCAGCGATTGCCATGCTATTGGTAATTTTGGATGGCACGGTGAACGGTTTGCCAACATTGGCCTAGAAATGGAATATACCGATAAAGGTATGGGTGAGGTAACTGCCGTACAGCAACATGAAGGATTTTTTAAGGTACCTTCTTTAAGGAATATAGAGATAACCGGCCCTTATATGCACGATGGCAGGTTTAAGACGCTGGAAGAAGTTATAGAACACTATAACAGCGGTATACAAAACCACCCGAACCTGGACTGGTCGCTACGAAATCAAACGTTGCAAATGCATAATATGGCCCTTCCGCCCAACTTGCAGCGGCCTATTATAGGCGGTCCGAATGACCCGTTTAAACTCAGCCTGACCGAAACTGATAAAAAAGCGCTGGTGGCTTTCCTGAAAACGCTTACCGACGTTGAATATACTACTTCGCCATTGTATTCGGACCCTTTCAGAAATTAAAAAGAAAGTAACGGATGAACCGGAGCCTTCACATAGTGCTTTTTACAGTATTGGTTTGCTGGCTGGCTGATGCAGGCGGGCAAACCAATACTGAGCCAAGGCACCAGGTAGGCTTTAACTTTATGTGGCTGGGCGCCAAATTTTTAAGAATTGAGAACAGTCCGCAGATTAAGGCCCATCCGTATTTGCTGTCTTATAAGTTCATCACTAAAAAAAACCTGGCTTACCGGTTTGGCCTGGGTGGTGAATATTCAAAAAGAGGCCCTAACGGTTCCAATACGTCAAAAATTGACACCCTTAACCGGAACGTTTTTTTAAGAATGGGCGTTGAAAAACGGTTTAACCTGGGTAAAAGCTGGAGATTTTTGGCCGGAGGCGACCTGCGGTTTGGGCACGAGAACCAGCGCGTTAAAATTCCCCTGCCTAACGGGACCCCGGAAGAGTATTACTACGCCAACAGCCGGTCTACCCATATAGGGCTTGCGCCTGTGATGGGAATTGAGATGATCATCAGCCCGTATATCAGCCTGGTTACAGAAACTGCGCTGGTATATACTTACAACACCCGCTTTAAGGAGCAGGGCGATACCCGGTACCCGGTTTTTAATGAAAAATCATCGGCTAATTTTAATAAAATATCTGTGAGTCTTCCTTTAAATTTGTATATAACAATAAAACTATGAAAAACTCAGTAGCCAAATTATCGCTTGTAGTGGCAGTGTCTGCTGTTATTGCGGTTGCCTGCAATAAAAAGGAGCTTACTGCTGAAAAAGAGATCAAATCTCCCCGGCTGCCGGCCACCGGCTATGAT
>DASPJH010000097.1:0-6028 GCA_035628715.1 Bacteroidia bacterium | reverse complement strand
AAAGAGTGGAGAGAGGAGGAATTTAGAAAGTTTAATTTTGACACATTAGGCTGGAAAAGTATGCATGCATATAGCGAACCGATGTTCATCTATTATCATATTCATTCAGCGTATGCCGACTATCCTGCTGTAAATATATCTTATGAGGGAGCAATAGCCTACTGTAAATGGCTTACAGAAGAATACGCCAAAAACCCGAAAAAGAAGTACAACAAGGTAGTTTTCAGGCTGCCGACAGAAGGTGAGTGGAAGTTCGCAGCCAGAGGCAATAGAGATAATTATACGTACCCTTGGGGTGGCCCCCATGCTACCAACTCCCAGGGAATGAGACTGGCCAATTTCCTGAGATTGTATGAAGCCAATATGAGGGACACTATTATTAATGGGAAACGGATGGCAATAGGATTGGTAGGATATGACTTTGCAGATGGACTAAATTATGATGGATTTACTTTTACCCCTGTCGCAAGTTATTGGCCCAATCATCTGGGGTTGTATAACGTGTCCGGAAATGCAAGCGAAATGCTTTCAGAAAAAGGCCGTACAAAAGGAGGCAATTGGCGTAGCTTAGGATATTATGCCCGCATTGACGCCCCGGATGAATTTGGCGGCCAGATGATGGAGCCCTCGCCGTTGGTAGGCTTCAGGGTATTTGCTGAAATAGTTGAATAAATGAATAAGGTTTATGTTTTTGTAGCAACCGCTATCGTTTTAGCCGGTTGCTCCCGCGATAAATTCACCCGGCTGGAGAAAAAATCCATTGGGAAGGATTTTGTAAAAGTGACTGATAACCTGTATGCCGGCTCAACAGAAGTGAGCAACAAACAATATAGCGTTTTTTTGCTGTCGTTGAAAGTCGCGGGAAAAGAAGATGAGTTTAACCGGTATAATTTTGACTCAGTAAGCTGGCGTAAGGTTTTGGGGTTTAGCGAGCCCTTGGTTGAATATTACCACGACCACCCGGCTTACCGTTACTACCCGGCTGTTAACATTAGCTACGAGGGGGCGGTAGCTTATTGCAATTGGCTTACCGCGGAATATGCCAAAAACCCGAAGCGGAAATATAATAAAGTAGTTTTCAGGCTGCCGACTGAAGGTGAGTGGAAGCGGGCGGCAAGGGGAACGAGTTATACTATCTTTCCCTGGCCGGGCCTTTCAATGCGAAATTCCCGCGGAATTTACCTGGCAAATTTTCACCAGGTATATGAGGCTGACTTAAAAGATACGGTTGTTGAGGGTGAAAGGAGAGCAATTGAAATTATTACCGGATCTGATGTTGGCATTGCTGGCAGCCTGAGTGATAATGGCATTGTAACCACCCCTGTTAAAAGCTATTTCCCCAATAGATTTGGTGTATATAATATGTGCGGCAACGTCAGCGAAATGCTCTCTGTAAAAGGCCGCACCAAAGGTGGCAACTGGAACAGCCTGGGGTATTACCTGCGCATTGACGCCCCAGACGAGTTTGGCGGCCAGATGATGGAGCCTTCGCCATTGGTTGGTTTCAGGGTATTTGCTGAAGTTGTGGAATGACAAGGCTATTATCTCTTATGAAACTACCCCCGCTTTTGTTTGCCAGCCTGTTGATACTACTCTTACCTTCCTGTCGGTCGGGAGCCGGGAGTAGTAAGGCTATATATAATAAAAGCATTGATGAGCCATTTTTAAAGGCTGTTGATGAATACTTTGTAAAAGTGACCGACAGCTTATATGCCATGACCACTGAAGTAGCCAACGGCCAGTACAGGGAGTTTCTGTTATCATTAGTGGCACAAGGTAGAGATGAAGAATTTAAGCAGTATAACGTAGATAGTACCCAATGGAGAAAGAAGTTATCTTACGGTGAGCCTTTGATATTGTTTTACCACTCGCACCCTGCCTATAAAAATTATCCGGCGTTGAGCATGAGCTATGAAGGTGCAGTTGCATTTTGTGAGTGGTTGACTACTGAATACAAAAAGAAAGGCACAAAGAAATTTAAGTCTGTAAAATTCAGGCTGCCAACCGGGGAAGAATGGAAACTGGCCGCCAATGGCAGAACAGATAAAAGAGCTTTTCCCTGGGGTTTTAACGGATTGAAGGACACACAAGGGAAATGGCTGGCAAACTTCAGGCATGTGGATGAAGCCAAATTAAGGGACACCATGATTGAAAGGAAAAGGTACCTAATTGATGAGAGTAAGTTTCCCGACTTTGACTACCACCATATAAACCATATTGCTGAAGTTATGCGCCCGGTCAAAACTTACCCTCCAAATTCAATCGGCATTTATGACATGGCTGGCAACGTCAGCGAAATGCTCTCTGTAAAAGGACGCACCAAAGGCGGTAACTGGAATAGTTTAGGTTATTACCTCCGCATTGACGCCCCAGACGAGTTTGGCGGCCAGATGATAGAGCCATCGCCGTTGGTAGGCTTCAGGGTATTTGCTGAAATTGTTGAGAATTAGTATCTTTTTCACTTCATTTGTATAACCGATAGACAAACAAACTATGAATCAACGCCTGGCAATACTGTTTGCATCGTTTTGCATACTGGTATTTTTTGGTTCCTGCCAAAAACGCTACGGCCATGTTAAAAAAGTAAAAAAAAGCGAAAAAATTTCATTTCAGCGCAAGCACCCTACCCATAAAAACAAACAACAGGAGTATTTTTCCCTTCAAAATAAAAAACCGGCCCTGTCCGCCAGCCCGTTTACAGATTCGTTTCTTGTGGATATAACCCCTGCCCGGTCGCACCAGCATTCCCTGCATAATAAAAAATTACACAGGCAGCTAAAACCAACAGTAACCAAAGCTGCAAGCGATACCCCTGATAACTTTTATGCCCCGCACCCGGAGCTGGAAGATGTAAAGCTTGATAACTCCAATTTTAGCGAGGTTGCCAACGTATCCCTTATTGTAGGTTTGGTGCTCATACTCATTCTTTTACTGTTCCTGCTGGGGTCGTTTGCTGTTGCTGGTATTGCTGCCGGCGGTTTTCTTGCCGCCGCCGCCGCTGAGGAGATTTTTTTGGCCGCGCTGGGCCTGGCCCTTGTTTACCCCATTATATGGCTGATAAACCGCCTTTATAAAGACCTGCGGGATGATAAAATGGAATACGGTGATGAAGAATATCCCCTGAAAGACCTGAAACATATGCCCGGCCAAATACAACTTAAAAGGGCATGGCACAATTTTATTGCCTCTATCCTGTTAACAGGCCTTTTTAGCTTGTTGTTCCTTTTTGGTATTATTTTTCTGCCGGGCGTAATATGGTATTTTCTGAAGCTTATTCACGCGCTGTTTTTTATTGAGCGTTATTAAAGGGGTGGCTTTGAACAACTTCAGCAAGATGGCACGTTTTTGGTGAATTTTACTGTGTTATTAAACTTAAGTGCTAATTTTACCGTTATATCTGGTAGTGAAACCTTTAAAGTGTTGTTATAAGTTCGTTTACTTTTTTGCCCTCCTGGTAGTTTGCCTGCCTGCAACAGGGCAGGACGCGGAATGGTCGAATCCCGAAAAATTCAGGAGCCGCACTGCTTTTACCCGCATACTGGGACAAAACAACCACGGCATATACGTGTTGCGCAGCAAAAGCCGGTTTATGGGCCGCAAGGTGTATGTGCAGATGTATAAGGAAAATATGGGGCAGGTTTTCAGCAAGTTGCTGCCGGGAATGAAAAAAGCCACCCTTGAAAATGCGTTTGTTTATAACGACGGCCTGAGGCTTCTTAAAAGCAGCTATAACCGCAGCACACATTCTATAGACCTGACCGCCCAGGCCTATAACCTGGAAGCCGAGCCGGTAGGAGAGCCGGTACATATTACTTCGGCCCCGCAAAGGGACTACGCGGACGAGGGGGATTATATTGTTAAAGCCTCGCTGGACCAGACTAAAATTCTCTGTTTCCATACAGAAATATCCGCTGAAAAGAATACTATAATCGAAATTGTGGTAATGGAAGCAGCCACTCTGCAGGAAAGAAGCAGGAAGAAAATTGAGCTGCCGCACGGCTATGGTGATTTTACTGTTTTAAACGCCGAAGTGGCTAATAACGGGAATGCCTATTTTATTTTCAGGGTAGAGGACGATGAGAGGAAAAAGAACGACTTTGAGCGGTTCAGGTATTTTTTGTACGCCTATAATTCAACCGGAAATTCGCTGAAAGATTTTTACCTGAACAATACCGACACCTACCTAAGCAGGCCTCACCTTACCATTGATTACCTGAACAATAAAATAATAGCCAGTGGCTTATACTCATTGATTGATGCCGGGTTTAGCAAGGGTATACTTGATTTTGGGCTGGATATAAATACCCATACAGTACTGTACCATAGTTTCCTACCCTACCCGCATGATTTTGTAGGCGAAGTGATAGGGATGCGCCAGGCTGAGAACGGTGATGAACTGAAAGACTATTATATACGGAAAGTGATTCCCCACAGCGACAGCGGGTATTTTTTACTGGCCGAGGAATATTACGTTTCATCCCAAAGCTACACTTTTACCATTAATGGCATGGTGCAGGTTGGCAACCGCGATATTTATAATTTTGGTAAGGTGCTGGTGGTTTCTGTAACAAAAACCGGCGAAATAGAATGGGGTAAGGTAATTAACAAAAACCAGACATCATCGCTAGACCTGGGCTACTACTCCTCGTTTTATGCCATGAGCCAGCGTAATAAAATAAATATTTTTTATAACGATGAAAACAGGGGCAACTCTGAGGTCACCCTGTATACCCTGGACGCTAACGGCGAGCTGGACAGCAAGCTGCTTTTTAAAAACCAAACATCAAGTATATCAGTCATTCCGCGCGAAGGTCAGCAGCTGGATGCAATAACCGTTTTATTTCCTGCCGCTAAAGACCGTAAATTTGCATTCCTTAAACTTTTGGTAAATTAACGGCCTTTTGTTATCCCTTTTCAGAAATAAGCTGGTAGTAAACCTGGTGTGGGTGCTGGCATTTGCCGTGCTGCTCCAGGTGGCTCACCTGTTTTTTGCTACAGCTCAGCCCGAAGTATACAATACCAGCCCGCTTTTGCGTGGCTGGATGGAACAGCTTAATACCGAAGGCCGGTATTTTTCAGTGGCTATAGTATTTGTGCTTACCATTGCCCTGGGGCTTAGTTATAATTATATTCTGAATGAGAGGGAGGTGTTGTTCAGGCAAACGTATTTCCCTGTTTTTTTCTATTTTTATTTCACCCATGTTTTTTATGCCCAGGGTTTTGTAACACCTCATTTTTTAGCCGGTATATTTTTATTGCTGGTAATACACAAGTACCTATTGCTTGAGCCTGGTAATCGCCACACAACCGTATTTATCGATATGGGGCTGTTTACTTCAGCCGCGTTTTTCCTTGCCCCGGATACTATACTGTTTATTCCGGCCATACTGCTGGCATTATTGTTTTCTGGTTATTTTTCGTTTAAAACCCTGGTATTATTTTTTATGGGAATTATTATTCCCGTTTATTTTTTATGGGTGATTTTCTTCCTTGTGAATAAAATTGAGCTCTTTGTGGAAATGTTCACTTTTGATCATTTCACCTTTGATATCAGCCGTTTACAACCGGGGCCATTTTATACAGCTTTTGCAGTAATTGTGCTGGTTGTACTGATAATATCTCTAGCCGGGCTGCAATCCAACTTTTACAAAAACACCATCCGTGCGCGGCGGTCGCAACAGGCGCTTATGGTGTTCCTGGCATTCGGGCTGGCATTGCTCTTTTGTAGCAAAGCACCTTACCAGCAAACATTTACGCTTTTGGCAGCGCCTTTGTCGGCGTTCAGCTCTTATTTTTTCCTGAAAACGGGCCGCCCGTGGTTGAGGGAAACCCTGTTTGCACTTTTTGTTATTAGTGTTATTATTGCAGCAATTGCATCACAAGTATTGTGAACAAATGAGCAATGACATTAAAATAAACAGCAACGTAAGCGCTACTGCATCCCTTCTTTTCCGTTTTATAAAACTGGTTATAATATTAGCAGTTATTACCGGTGTAATTCATTATTATTTACTGGACCTGGAAGACT
>DASPJH010000096.1:0-3206 GCA_035628715.1 Bacteroidia bacterium | reverse complement strand
AGGAGGGAAGCCCTTTGAACATCAACCCTACGTTATAGGGGTGAAAACCGTCCACATCCTTGCGGTAATCTATGGCTTCGGTAACTTTCAGCGGGTTCATGTGCTTCGGCAGGGGCATCTGCACAATCAGGCCGTCGTATTTGGGGTCTGTATTAATAATATTAATTTCATACAGCAGGCGGTCTTCCGGTATGGTCGCCTCAAATTTCAGCACGGTGCTGTCCATGCCCAGTTCCTGGCAGTCCTTGGCTTTGCTGGCCACGTAGGTTTCGCTGGCGCCGTCGGTGCCTACCAATATGGCTACCAGGTGGGGCGGACGTTTGCCTTTTGCCAGTATTTCGTCTACCTCGGCTTTAATATCCGCCTTAATTTTTGCTGCTACCTTTTTACCGTCTAATAGAACCATCAGTTAATTATTTGATTTTATCTCGCAAAGTCACAAAGGCCGCTAAGATAAAACTTTGCGGCCTTTGTGACTTTGCGAGAAATATTTTTTTGCGTGAAAATTACACTGCAGCAACCGATTTTTCTTTGCGTTTGCGCTCATTCTCATCCAGGATAAGCTTGCGCATGCGGATGATGCGGGGGGTTATCTCCACGCACTCATCTTCCTGTATATACTCCATCGCCTCTTCCAGCGAAAACTCAATTTTAGGGGCAATTTTACTGCTGTCGTCCTTACCCGATGCACGCATGTTGGTAAGCTGCTTGGCTTTCACCAGGTTCACGCCCAAATCAGCAGGGCGGTTGTTTTCGCCTACAATCTGGCCGGCGTAAATAATATCGCCCGGATCAATGAAAAACACGCCCCTGTCCTGCAGCTTATCAATAGAGTAGGCAGTTGCCATACCCTTATCAATAGATACCAGCACACCGTTGTTACGGCCCGGTACCACACCTTTCCAGGGCAGGTATTCGCTAAAGCGGTGCGCCATAATCGCTTCTCCCGCAGTGGCAGTAAGCATCTGGCTACGCAAGCCAATCAAACCGCGCGATGGTATTTTAAACTCCAAATGCTGTTGCTCGCCTTTGGTATCCATTACCAGCATCTCGCCTTTGCGCACAGTTACCAGGTCAATCACCTTACCGGCAAACTCCATCGGAACATCCACCACTAATATCTCATACGGCTCCATTTTCTGGCCGTCAATTTCTTTTATAAGCACCTGGGGCTGGCCTACCATAAACTCATACCCTTCGCGGCGCATGGTTTCAATCAGGATAGACAAGTGCAGGATACCCCTTCCGTATACCAAAAAGCTATCGCTGCTGCCGGTTTCTTCTACCTTAAGGGCCAGGTTTTTCTCGGTTTCTCTCATCAGGCGGTCGCGCAGGTGGCGCGAGGTAACAAACTTACCATCCTGACCGAAGAAGGGAGAGTTATTGATCATGAACATCATGTTCATGGTGGGTTCGTCTACTTTAATAAGCGCCAATGCTTCAGGATTGTCGAAATCGGCAATAGTATCACCAATACCAAAATCTTCCAGTCCCACCACGGCGCACATATCACCGGCATGCACCTCGGCTACTTTTTTGCGGGTTAATCCTTCAAATGTCTGCAATTCTTTAATACGGGCCTGGGCTACAGTACCATCCGATTTCATCAGTTTTACAGGCTGACCTTCTTTAATGCTTCCTCGGGCAACCCTGCCTACCGCAATACGGCCGGTAAAGTTGGAAAAGTCCAGCGAAGTGATCTGCATTTGCAGCGGACCTTCGCTTACTTTAGGCTCGGGCACATGCTGAAGGATAGAATCCAGCAGAAATGAAATATCGTCCACAGGGTTTTTCCAGTCCGGTCCAAACCAGCCTTGCTTAGAGCTACCGTAAACCGTAGGGAAGTCCAGTTGCTCGTTGGTGGCATCCAGCTGGAAGAACAGCTCAAATACAGCATCATGCACTTCATCGGGGCGGCAGTTGGGCTTATCTACTTTATTTATAACCACAATAGGGCGAAGGCCTAATTGCAGCGCTTTTTGCAGCACAAAACGGGTTTGGGGCATGGGGCCTTCAAAGGCATCCACCAGCAGCAACACGCCGTCGGCCATTTTTAATACGCGTTCCACTTCTCCGCCAAAGTCACTGTGACCGGGAGTGTCAATAATGTTAACTTTTACGTCTTTATACTGGATAGAAACGTTTTTTGAAAAGATAGTGATGCCGCGTTCACGCTCCAAATCGTTGTTGTCAAGTATCAGGTCGCCTTTTTCCTGGTTGTCGCGAAACAGGTTGGCCTGGTATAGTATTTTGTCAACTAACGTGGTTTTCCCGTGATCTACGTGCGCAATAATTGCAATGTTTCTTATATTCATACCGGATGTTTTCCGAAAATTAAAATTTCGCAAAAGTAGCAAAAAATAAGCACTTTTGCCATTTTAAGACTGTTAACGATGCTTAAATATTTATGGGCGGTTATACTTTTGCTGGTTGCAGCCTGTAGCCAAAAGGAT
Organism: Bacteroidia bacterium; assembly: GCA_035628715.1. Taxonomy (GTDB): domain Bacteria; phylum Bacteroidota; class Bacteroidia; order UBA8524; family UBA8524; genus SB11. The sequence goes on along the minus strand of DASPJH010000096.1, from coordinate 753 downwards.
GCCGCAATTAAAAAATACCCTGAAAAAATTATCGGGCGTTGGGTGGTTACACAACATACTATTGTACAAAATGCCGCCGGCGAAGGGCAAAAGGATACCATAAAAATAGATGAATCTCCCATATTCCGACAGTACCAGCCTGCTGAAATTGAATACGGCAGGGAAGGGGGATACCTGCTGGTGATTAAAAACCATGCAGGCGAAATTGAACACCGCCGGGCCGGACTGTGGAAATTTGAGCATGACACATTGGTGCACCTTGAATATGACAGCACTATCTTTGAAAAATTTCATACCGTACTTACGGATACCAGCATGGTGGTTGAAAATATGCAGGACCATGATGAGGACGGGCAGGCAGATGACGCCTACCGGGGTGTGTACAAAAAAGTGATTCGATAAAGGTGAAATTAAAAGTATTTACAGACGGAGCGGCACGCGGCAACCCGGGGCCGGGAGGATATGGAGTGGTGATGGCCTGGGGTACCCACCGTAAGGAACTATCAGCAGGGTATGTGCTGACCACCAACAACCGCATGGAGCTGATGGCTGTTATAGCAGCGCTGGAAGCGCTTACGAAAGAAGGCCTGGAGATAGAACTATATACAGACAGTAAATATGTATGCGAGTCGGTAGAAAAAGGATGGCTATGGAACTGGATGAAAACCGGTTTTAAAGGGAAAAAGAACGCCGACCTGTGGATGCGGTTTGCCAACCTGTATAAAAACCATAAAAATGTAAAATTTAACTGGG
>DASPJH010000095.1:0-2520 GCA_035628715.1 Bacteroidia bacterium | reverse complement strand
CAGGTCGGGATTGGCGCGTACCATTTTGCTTTCCTCGTCCATAAACGTTTGCGTTTCTTTAGGGCAGCCGGTAATAGCGGCGCTCATCGGGTCGCTGCCCTTAACGGCCAGTCGCAGGGTACCGCTGGTAAGCAGGTTGCTGCTCAGTGTTACCTGTTGCTCCACGCCGTTTTCTTTAATGGCCACGGCGGCGGTGTTATCGTGTAAATCGCCCAGGTTTTTGGCAAGCAGCATCAGCTGGTTCTCTCCGGGGGCAAGGGTTATATCAATTTCCTGTTTGGCATTGGTAAGCCTGAAGTTATCAAGTATCCACTGGCCGTTCAGGCTAATGGCCACCGTATCGTTATCCTCCACGCCGCAGTCCCACAGTACCAGTTTCGCATGGGTTTGGGTAAGTTCCATACAGGCCTGCTGGCGGGGTATACGCGCCTGTGCTGTTTGGGTAAGGGTGGTTACCTGCTGAACAGTAATTTTACTGGTAACCAGGGGAGCATTTTGCTGGGCCTGCGCCTGCATAACCGTTGCCGCAACGGCTATAAAAGAAAACTGGCGCACAAAAGGTAAAAACTGTTTCATAGCGATTTGTTTTACCTTCTGTAGGCTAAAAATGTGCCAGTGGTTCAGATGCAATTTTATTTTCTACAAACCTACAATTTCGGCAAATTGTGAAACGTTTGTTATTTTTTCTTTTTCCAGTTTTTGCATTTTAAAAGAATTATTTACCAATGATTCTCCTATGGGCTGGCTGGTATAATAAATATTATTTTGTTCATCTATTGCTATCACCAGCTTAGTGTGGGCTTTATTTAAACTAACTCCATAAGTACTCCAGTACGTTAGCACACCGTTTATGGTCCTGTCAACCACATAAACAATGGCGGGCTTGATACTATCGTTTTCGGTAACAATCACAGGTTCCTTGACTGTAAATACAGGGCTTTGCAAGCGGCCAATCTGGTCACAATTGTATACACCCAATCCACTTACTGTAAGCGCCCTTACAACATTTGACTGCTGTATACCGCGACTACCCGCCACCGCCCTCTCTTTATGAAGTCTTTTTCTTTCAACCAGGTAATTATTAAGTAAACGGATGCGTTTTTCATAATTTTTTAAATATTTAGCATAATTTCTTCTAAAGCTATTAATAACGGATGCCGGGCGTTTGTTATAAAAATCGTGGGTAATATTTGCTTCAAAGTCGTAAATGCCCTTGCTGTCTTTTAAATAGATAATACAAAAATCACTTCCCGGTGTATACTCAATTTTAATATCGTTAAATTTTTTCCCTTTGATGAAATCCTTCACAAATTCTTTACGGGTTACATATTCCGGCAGGTAAAACACAGTATTGCTAAAAGCCCTCAACTCGGGAAAATATGCATACTGACTATTGCTATACATTTTTTGGGAGAGTACAAACCGTAGAGTTTTAAGTGAATCATTTTTATTCCTTCTCAGCAATTTAATTTTTACAAGTTTTGACTTATTACTTGTAATCCGTATATAAGAGCTGAAGTGTTTCCATTTTTTTCTTTTTAACTGACGGTCGGTAATACCTGCCACTGAACCTTTCGCGGTATCTTTATCCAGCATGTAATAATGCCTGAGGCTTGTGAACCTGTACTGGTACAGGGTTGTATCAAAAGGATAATTAATTTGAGTGCTGTCCCAGTCCCATGCTTTATCGGGATTAGCTCCGTTGCCTCCTGGCAGTTGCGTGTTATTAGCCGTCCCGGTAAATTCCCAGTTATTGGTAGCGGGGTTTAACTGGTAAAGATTATAATCACTTGCTGTATCGGTGGATACAAACTCCATTTCAATGGTTTTACCGGGCGCAAGTTTTAGCGGCTTACCGTCTTTGGCCGCCAGTATTTCAAAATTGCCTGCCGACTGGAACTGGTGGGTTTCTCCCGCAGAATCATAGGCCATAGGCACGCCCGACCAAATCATTTCCAGCGGAGTTTTTATCTCCCGATAGCTTATTTCAACCGGACCTTTAACGGGTTGGCCGTTTTCGTCAATAAAAGCATCTTCCGGAATTTTTACTGTTGTGCCGCTGGCATAATTGATATTCACCGGCTGGTCTGTATTCACAGAATAAATGGTACGCTTATTTTTTGCCCCGGTAATTAAAGGTTTAATGGTAGAGAGTTCCTCAAACACCTTGTTTGATTGTTCTATATTCTTTGGAGTTTCAGGTATATTATAAATCTTGCCGGTAAAAGATGACGCCGGAAAGGCCGCAAGCAGGTCTTCTTTCTCGGCTTCGGTTAATGGATCAATGCCGTTATAATCAATGTTTATTACCTTCGCATTTAACCCTTCGTAGGTGGTAATCCAGTAAGGGGCAAATACTAAATTGTTCTCGTCTGCTGAATAATCTGAAGCCTTGCTTAAACTAAGTTGTTTCAGCTTCGATAATTTCTCAATTCCGGGTGGAACTTCTTTCATAGACACGACCGGCAGCGATAAGGTTACGAGGTTGCCATAGTTTTGAAGTTGACTAATTAAAAGTTT
>DASPJH010000094.1:0-10016 GCA_035628715.1 Bacteroidia bacterium | reverse complement strand
CCGCCTGAAACTGCTGGATATTATGCTTAAGATGGGCATGAGCAACGTAAAAGAGCGCCTTCTGGTAATGGAAAATCTCAACCTTAACCTGCAGGAGCGTTTCCTGTATATCAAAATCAAGCAATCGCAGGCCCTGCCGGTGAGTATTGATACCGTGCTGAAAACACTGGTGGTAAATACACCCACGCAAGCCGCATGGGGGCAAAAGGTATTTAACATCAGCGTTAACCAGCTGCAAACCTCGGCCATTGCTTATGAAATATTGCGCAAACAGGGCGGCTACGATACCCTGCTACTAAAAGTGCGCAATTACTTTATGGCCCAGCCTTCGCACACCCGCAACACTATTGAGTCGGCCACAATGCTGCAAACTTTTATTGCCGATGTGGCCGCCGAAAGCCGCCGGAAAAACGAGCTGGAATCCGAACTGCTGGTAAACGGCAAAAAACCGGAGAAGGCTTCGGTGTATATGAGGTTATCGGCTACCGATACTATTACGGTTTCCAAAACGGGAAGCGATGTATACTACCTGTATACCTGGGACAGCCTTGCACCCGACCCTGCCGCCAGAGCCGATGTGTTTGAGATAACCAGCCGTTTGCTGCAAAACGATAAACCCACCGTCAAGGTGGAAGCCGGCAAACCCGTAACCCTTAAAGTGGAAGTAACCGCGCGCGGAGACAGGGAATACGTGATGATTGAGGTGCCCATACCCGCCGGGTTTAGCTACCGCAGCAAGCACAAAGGCAATAGCTGGCTGGAAACCCACCGCGAGCATTTTGATGAAAAAACAGCGATTTTTCTCACCAGAATGCCACGGGGCAAGTACCTGTTTGAAATACAGCTAATCCCGAAATTTAAAGGCGAAGTAACCCTTTTACCTGCCAAAGCCGAAGAAATGTACTTCCCTATGCGGTACGGAAATACGGTGAAGAGCGGGGTGGAGGTGTATTAATAGATCGTGCAGGCTGTCATTCCCGCTTCAGGCGGGAATCTGTTGTATTAGTTGGAATGGATTCCCGACTTGTTCGGGAATGACGGGCTACATACCCTTTAATATTCTACACGGTGTTTCGTCGAAAAATCAGGCATACTTTTCAGAAAGTTTGGAATAAATAAGCCGGGAAATTAATTTCCCGGCTTATTTTTCTATTAATGAAAAGAGTTTTCTCTATAATTCTGTTTATTGGTATAACTGCACTTTTTAACCTGAAAGCCAATAACCTGCCTAGCGCAGAAACGTTTACCAGCAATCAACTGTTTTTTATTGAAAATAAAGGCCAGATCACTGACTCGGAAGGCAAACCGCGCCCTGACATCCTTTTTATGCTAAAGGCACAGGGTGTAAACATCTATATCGGGAAAAACAGCATACATTATCTTTTCAGCAAATGCAACCAGCCTGAACTGCTGGAAAAGCAACGGGATAAATTCAAAAAGCCGTTTGAGTTTGAAGACACCATCGAAGAAGAAATCACTTACACTACTTACCGGCTGGATTTATTTATGCTGAATGCCAACCCGGATGCAGTAGTTAAAACAGGTGAAGCCAACGAATATTACGAGAATTATTATAATGTTCCTTCTGTTCCTGAGGGTATTTTAGGCGTTAAAACATTTGATCGTATTACTATTCAAAATTTATATCCCGGAATTGACTGGGTATTGTATATAAAAAATAACCAGCTTAAATACGACCTTTTAGTTCATGAAGGTGCCGATTACCGCCAGATTCAAATGCAGTACAAAGGTGCCGATGAGATTAAATTAACCGCTGAAGGTGAACTGTTCGTAAATACTCCCTTAGGCAGTATTACAGAAGAAAAGCCCTATACGTATTTGGGCGAAAGTTCAAAAGAAATTAAATCGCAGTATTTAATTGATGAGAATGATATAATTAAATTTCAATTAAATGGTGAAATTAAAGGCAGGGTGGTGATTGACCCGGGGTTAATATGGGCGACGTATTACGGAGGTACCGCTGGGGAAGATGCTTATAGTGTTTGTACAGATAAATTAGGATACGTCTATATTACAGGTGCTACAGGTAGCAATAATTATATATCTAGCAATGCCTTTCAAAGTTCACCCGGCAGTTTAATCGACATCTTTATAATTAAATTCGATAGTTCGGGTAACCGATTATGGGGTACATATTATGGTGGAAAGGAAACTGAACAAGCATATTCTATAACTACGGATAACTCTGAAAACATTTATATTGTCGGATATACTGAAGGATCAGCAGCATTTGGATATAATGGATTTAAAAACTCTTACGGTGGAGGGTATTGGGATGCTTTTCTAGTTAAATTAACCACCAATGGTTATCGTATATGGAGCACTTTTTATGGGGCAAGTCGAAGTGACGTGGGAAATTCAGTTTGCACTGATAATTTAAGCAATGTTTATTTAGCAGGCGGTACAGGCAGTATTGATTCTATAAGCTATAATGGTTTCCAAAGCTACTTGAGTGGAAATTCAGACGGTTTCTTAGTTAAATTTGACAGTAGTGGTATTCGATTATGGGCTTCATATTTTGGAGGTGATGATGACGATTATGCCACAGCTGTTTCTATGGATAGGGGAGGGAACGTATTTCTCGCAGGTGTAACACAAAGTAAAAACGGCCTAGCCTATAATGGCCATCAAAATACGTTTGGAGGTGCAACTACTACAGATGTAGATGCCTTTGTTGTTAAATTTGATTCTTCATGTAATCGAAAATGGGCCACATACTATGGAGGATCTGATCAAGATTACGGAAAGGCGATATCAATTGACAGTTCAGGAAATGCATATTTGGGAGGATACACAAAAAGTACCAATGCAATATCCCATAATGGTTATCAAAATACTTATGGTGGCGGAAATTATGATGGGTTCTTGGCTATGTTGGACAGTAGTTGCACCCGTAAATGGGCAACATATTACGGTGGACTAAAAGAAGATCAGATTAGATCAATATCAATAGACAATAATCAATACATTTATGTATGTGGCGATACATATAGTAATGATGCAATCAGCAATTATGGATATCAGGATACTTCGAATGGCCCACCTGACGCATTTTTGGTAAAATTCAATACTGAAGGAACTAATAAATGGGCGACATTTTTTGGTGGGCCCTCTCTGGAACGTGGCTTTGGCGTTACCGTAGACAATTGTAAAAGTGTGTATATGTGTGGGACGGCTCATAGCGGCTCAAATATTGCCAAAAATGGATTTCGGACTTTGAAGTATGGATATTCCGACGCATATCTGACAAAGTTTTATGTAGATAGAATTAATAATATAAAAGTTGTACAAAATGGGTATTGCCCTAATGACACTATTTTAGTACTCTACTATAAGACCATTGAAATGGCATACGGAAACGAATATGCATTTCAATTAAGCGACACTTCAGGCAATTTCGACAGTGCAATAACAGTATATACAAAAGTCGATTCTGTTGGCGGAATTGATACGTCTAAATTTATATTACCAAGAAATGTATTGCCTTCTTTTAAATATAAGCTCAGAATTTTAACAACAGCTCCTGCAGATACAATTTACTCCGAAGACACAATAAAGGTTTATAGCAGTCCCCAAACTAGTTTTTCGCTGGATAGTAGTGCGTTATGTGGGATTAATACTATTTCGTTTATCAATACATCATTTATATTTTCGGGTACAAACACGTATTATTGGAATTTTGGAGATAGTACATACTCTGATTCTGTATCACCCTCAAAATTGTATAGCAACTACGGAATATATTCTGTTAAATTACATGCTGTCAGTGAGAATGGCTGCCAAGATTCTGTAATAAATTACATATCTATAGGGCACATTCCGAATGTTAGTTTTACAGTAATTGGTGAAACGTGTGAGAAAAATAATTTATTTTTTAAAAGCAATTCAACAATACTCTCAGGTGTCATTAGTTTATATTGGGATTTTGGTGATAGCATAACCTCTGACTCTATATCACCGGTAAAATCATATTTTAGTTCTGGCACTTACAATGCAAGCTTGCTAGCAATTAGCGATTTAGGTTGTAAAGATTCCGTTTCCCAAAAAATTGTTATTAACCCCATGGCAAATGCTCAGTTTATTGCCAATAATGCAAATCAGTGCCTACTCACCAACAATTTCACCTTCCAAAATACTTCAACAATAAGCAGCGGCTCATTAGCTTATACATGGTCGTTTGGTGATTCAACCCGAGATACTGTTACATCGCCTATAAAAGTTTATTCTGAAACCGGCACGTACACCGTTTGGCTAAAAGCAATTACAGATAAAAACTGTACTGATTCTATTTCAAAACTCATTACCGTAAACCCACATCCAACGGCTGATATTAATATATTAACCAATAACCTTTGCGGTGATACAGCCCGGTTGGAGGCAGCAAATATGCAGGCAGGTAATAAGTTTGCATGGCTTACCAACGGCCTGCCGGTTGCTGGTGATACATTAGCCAGATTTACATCCATGCAGTCGGCATCTGTTATGCTGGCGCAGGTAAATGCTTTTGGTTGTTGGGATACATCTTCATCAGTAAATGTTATTGTTAGGGCGGTTCCTGCAAAGCCCACGTTAAGCGTAAGTTCTTTTATTATTAATGCAGGCGACGGTTATACTAACTATGAATGGTATAAAGACGGAAGCGTTATAAATGGAGAAACGGATTCTGTAATTACTGTTGCGCAAAATGGTGATTACCATTGCAAGGTAACCAATGCAGATAGTTGCGAAAACTGGTCAGATACGATGAGCATTACCAATGTCTCTGTGCACCGGGCAGGTATTGATAATTCCATTTCAATTTACCCTAATCCCGGTAATGGCATAATAAACGTTGAATTTTTTGCTGCCGGTGATAATACTATTACTGTTTATGACATCAGCGGGCGTTTATTGCTCAGCAAACCAGCTGTTGAACGCAGCGAACACCTGGACCTGCAATATTTGTCAAAAGGAATTTACCTGCTTAAGGTGAACGGCGATAATTATTCGTATACTACTAAAATTATTATAGAATAATTATAACCAGGCGCTCATCTCTTCTCTCACCCTCCTTGCCTCTTCCCCTGCCCTTTCAGCAAAATCCGCACCCGAAGAAGCATAAATAACAGCGCGGGGAGAGTTTACCAGCAGGCCGATGTCTTTATTCATAGCATGTTGGGAAACTTCGGAGAGGCTGCCGCCCTGTGCGCCCACGCCGGGAACGAGGAAGAAATTATCGGGGGCTATTTGCCGCACGTGCTGCAATTGCGCGGTATGGGTAGCTTTAATTACAAACATCAGGTTATCGGGCGTGCCCCAGGTTTGGGCGGTTTCCAGCACCTGCTGGTATAAGGGTTTGTTATTGGATTGTATATGCTGAAAATCGTTGCTGCCCTCGTTAGAGATAAGCCCCAGCAGGATGGTCCATTTATCCTTGAATTCCAAAAAAGGTTTTACGCTGTCGTGCCCATATAGGGGGCAACGGTAACGGCATCAAAATCCATTGTGTCAAAAAAAGTGCGGGCATACATGGCGCTGGTATTGCCAATATCTCCGCGCTTGGCATCGGCAATGGTAAAAATATCTTTGGGTATTAAATCCAGCGTTTCCTGCATTATCTCCCAGCCTTTGGAGCCCATCCACTCGTAAAAAGCCGTATTAATCTTATATGCCACGCAATAAGGTGCCGTAGCCGCAATAATCTGCCGGTTAAATTCCAAAACGGGGCGAGCATTTTGATGAAAAAACAGCGATTTTTCTCACCAAAATGCCACGGGGCAAGTACCTGTTTGAGATACAGCTGCTGCCTAAATTTAAAGGCGAAGTAACCCTTTTACCTGCCAAAGCCGAAGAAATGTACTTCCCTATGCGGTACGGAAATACGGTGAAGAGCGGAGTGGCGGTGTATTAATAAGAGTTAATCGCTGAGTAATACTGGTGTTCATGGAAAAAAATACCCTACAGTTACAAATAGTGGGTTTTTAAATCTACCGGCAGTAGGCAGTATAATAATCTGCGGCGGCTGAAAAGCCAAGGTCGCGGGCGGTTTTGAAATCGTCGCAATAGCCGGGTCTATCCATAACGCGGCTTATCTCACCGCGTACCAGGTAGGCGCCACCATAACGGGATTCCAGCCCGATTGCTTTGTTGCAATATTCCAGTGCATCCTGGAAAAGCATTTGCTGGTTATTAGTTAGCCGTATGGGTTCGCTCCTGAATTGCTGGTTGCCCAACAGGCCGGGACCATAGGCGCTCAGCCCGAACGTCATAAACCGGTCAGGGGTTTCCAGCGCTTTATTGGCTATAGATATGGCAATGTTGCAATACGCAATAAGGTTATTAGGGTTGAGCCTTAAGGCGTTTTCAAACTCCTGCCTGGCTGAATCATAATTGCCTTCGGCAAGGTACACACGGCCTTTTTGGTTGTAGTACCCGTCCAGTGGAACCTCGGGGCCAATGGGTGCCAGTTTGATGGCGGAATCAATACAGGTTTTGGCTTTCGGAATCATTCCCAGGTTAACATATACGTCCGAAAGGCTCATAAAATTGGAAGAAAGTATGCCCTGGTAGAAAAATTCCCCAGGTTTTCTATCGCCATTAAACCGCTCAATGCAGGCAGCCAGCAATTCAGCCGGGTGGTTGTTACTCAGCAGGTAGTCTTTTTCTGCATTTGCCCATTTGGCCTGGGCCAGGTAAGCGTTTGCCCTGAAACTTAACAGCAAAGGGTGATTGGGAAATTTTTTCAGGCCAGCATTGTAAAAACTTACAGCACTATCGTATAACTGCAGGTTATACATGGCAATGCCCCGCTGATAATAATACCCCGATTTAGAATTGTCGCAAAATTCATTTAGCTTACCTTTGGTATCTGCATAGTACAGTTTATAATCCTGTGAAGAAGTATCGTTGCCCAGAAGGTTATATGAATGCCTGTAGCATATGCACATGCTGTCCATATTTTCTTTCCGGCTATATAATTCTGCCAGCTTGGCGTTATAAAACCACGAGCTGCTGTCAAAACTAAGCGCGGTATGATAATCGGCCATTGCAGAATCGTATTGCTGCAGGGCAACATATACCCCACCACGCCAGGCGTAAATATCCTCTGCTTCACTGTTTAATAAAACAGCTCTGTTAAGCATGGCAAGGGCGTTTTCCCAGGATTGAATATCAATAAATATTTTTGCTTTCAGAAAATAATAACCTGCTTTTGAGCCGTCCAGCCGTATAGCTTTTTCTATATCCCGCAGTGCAGCCGATTTCGATTTACGCATATAATTAAAATCAGCCCTGGCTGCGTAAGCCCATGCACTGTCAGGAAATTTATTTACCAGCCCGTCAAGCAGGGTTTCGGCATTTATTTCATTACCTGCGTTATAGTTAAGATGTGCTGAAATTATAACAATATCTGAATAATCCTGGTAACTCTTTCCGGTATCTTTATACGCCGCTATTACACTGTCGGCCCTTTTTATGGCTTCATCAGTTTTGCCTTCAGCGGTTAAAATATTCAATATCCAATATTCGCAACGCAGGCAGCCGGGATTTACTTTTAGTGCTTTTTGATAATAATTTTTAGCCTCTGTATGATTTCCGGATCTATAATAGCAAAAACCTTTACCGCGAAAGGCCATTTCACTTTTAGAGTTAATTTTCAGGGCTGAATCGTAATATTTTTGAGCAACAGCATATTTTCCCTGGTACAATAGAGAATCGCCCTTACTGGTATAAACCGCATCTTTCTGGGCTTGAGAAATAAGTGTCGAAAAAATAAAAACCAGGAAACACACCAGCCGTTGGCCAGGGAAGCTTTTTGCCATAATACGCTCAAAAATAGCAATAATTACGCATACACTATGAATGTAACGCTTTGCCTCACAACCTTAGCATAAAATTTAACTTCTCCCTAATCTCAACCCACACAAAAACGCCGTAAATTGCGATGTTTTTATGAAGCGCCTTTTACTTATAGCTTCTCTTTTTGCCACTGTAGCTGTGCAGGCGCAGGTGTTGCCCTCGTTTGGCAACTCACGCACCGGAACTACGGGCATGCAGTTTCTTAAAATTGCCCCCGATGCCCGTTCCACCGGCATGGCTGGCAGCTTTATATCCGTTACCAGCGATTTAAGCTCATTATATTGGAATCCCGCCGGGCTTTCCCGCATAGATACGGCTGATTACCATGTACAACTGGGGCATACCCTGTACTTTGGCGGTATCAATATGTCGTGGGGAGCGTTTGGGATGCGTACCGGCGGACAATCATTTTTTGGCCTCAACGTTATGTCGCTCAACGTGGGCGAGATGGAAGAAACCACAGAATTTCAGCCAACTGGCACCGGCCGAACCTTTTCGCCATCCAACCTGGTGATTGGGGCTACCTACTCACGGATACTCACACGGAATTTCTCGTTTGGCGTAACCGGTAAATATGCCCGCGAAGGTATGGCGGGAGTAGCGGTTAATAACGTAATGTTTGATTTGGGACTGGATTACCTGATACAGGATGTACGGAACCTGCGGTTTGCCGTTACGCTAACCAATTTTGGTATCAACGTAGAACCTTCAGGCAAGGTGCAGGTGCTGAAAATAAATGGCGAAGAGGAAGTAACCAGCTTCCAGAATATATCGGTGCCGACAACCTTTCGGCTGGGCGCTTCGATAGACGCTGTGAACAAGGGCAATCACGTGCTGAGAACTTCGCTGCAACTGAACCACCCGGCGGACAACAATGAAACCATGGCTATTGGACTGGAATATGTGCTGAAGCGTATCCTGTTTGTTCGTACCGGATATGAGTTTGGGCAGGACGAGAAAGGATTTCCGCCAATTGGCGTAGGCTACATGCTGCCCCGACGGTTTGGCCGCTTTACTATTGACTACAGCCTGAATAATAAAGCACGTTTGGGAAATATTCACCGCCTTACATTGGGCTTACGATTGAAATAAGAACATGCTGAAAAGCAACTATATATTACTGGCGCTATTTGTTTTGATGGCCACCTCCTGCGATTTTTTGGCAGGCAGCAAGAAAAATGATGTAACCGACGAAATTTTTGAGCAGGGCCGGATAGACCCCGAGCTGGTTCCCCAGGATGTGGGCTATGTGCCTGTATTGCCCTATTTCCAGGGATATGTGAATCCCGTGGATGTATATGTGGGTTACGATGAAATGTTGTACGTGGTGGATGATAACGGTGTGCACGTATTGGACCAGAAAGGTACCCGCCACCGTACTATTGCTATACCCAATGCTACAGATGTAGTGATGGACCGCCGCCTGCACCTGTATGTGGCCGGCACCATCCACCAGAATGTGGGCGGAACGGATTACGACTTAGCTGCCGTGTACCACATCATCAACTCTTCAACCGGTAGCGGCCCTCAGGTGATAGATACCATTATCCACCCGTTTGATGATGAGTCGCGCAGGCAGATAGCCTTCCGGGGGGCTGATGACGCTAAAGTACGCTTTACCGGCCTGGCAACCCTGCACGATAATTACCTGTATGTTGCCCGTACAGGCCCGAATAACAGCTTTACTACCACTGCACGGCCTGATAATACGATATTAATTTACGATGCCGAAGGTAAAAACACAGGTTATTCATTGGGATTGAATCCTGCTTCATCCAGCTTACGCTCAGCATTGGGAGTCTCTTCCATTGCTACGTTCGCAGCCCCGCCACAGCGCCTGTTTGGCATGAGTACCAGCCGCGACTTTATGATTACGCAGGCTGACAGCAACCAAAATGTGGAGTTCAGGGTATTGTGGATTAAAGAAAACTTTGATCCGGATTTAGGCACCCGCATTTTTGGCGAGAATACGGGCTTATTAACTTTTGATACTTCTAAGGCCAGCCGGTTTTTGTACCAGTCGTTCCGGTTCGGATATCCTTCTGATGTTTACATTGCCCCTGATGCAACCGGTTATGTTTTTGTAACCGATGCCAAAACCGACTCGCTGTACCAGTTTACCCGGGCAGGTTTTGAAGGGGCCAATCCACCTGCCAATT
>DASPJH010000093.1:0-6993 GCA_035628715.1 Bacteroidia bacterium | reverse complement strand
TGAAGGAAGGCGGCGGCTACTGGAAACGGGGAAGCTACCGCTGGGAAGCGCATGTGGATGGTAAGTTTGTGGCAGAAAGACACTTTTATGTAGAAAAAGAAGGCATTGTTACTGAAAGCCATAACCCGTATTTCAGGCTGGAAACGCTGAAATTATACGAAGGTCCGGATAGCAATGTAAAGCCCAAAGACCGCAAGTATTATAAAACATTTTACGGGGCCGACGCCCGCTATATATGGGTGGAGTTTACCGCAGAAAACCTGGTTAAAAAGTACGATTACTGGGCCTGCGAGCTGATATTCCAGTTTAAGACCCATACCGGCCAGCTGATAGGTAAGATTGACAAGCTGCTGTTTGTATATCCCCAGGATGAAAAAATTGTATGTACTGTAGGGTGGGGGAGTGAAACCCGCGGAACCTGGAGCAACGACGCTTATTATATAGACATTTTGTTTATGGATGAGCTGATTGCCGAAGTGCCCTTTAAAGTGGGCTACGATTACGAAGAAGCCTTTGATGAAGACTTTGAGGCACAGCCGCCCACTCCTGCCGAACGCTACATCCGCAAGGAAGAGATTGAAGCTGCCAAAGGCGCTGAAACACTGGAAGATGTAATGAAAGAGTTCCAGGGCCTTATTGGTTTGGAACCTATAAAAAAACGGGTAATGGAGTATACCAGCTACCTGAATTATATAAAACTGCGCAAACAGCGCGGCATGAAAGATACTGACAACGTAGTGCTGCACGCGGTGTTTAAAGGTAATCCCGGTACCGGTAAAACTACCGTGGCCCGTATGCTGGGTAAGATATACAAGCAAATGGGGCTGCTGAGCAAAGGCCATGTACACGAAGTGGACCGTGGTGATTTAGTAGCAGAGTACATTGGCCAAACCGCTCCCAAAACCAAGGAAGCTATTAAAAAGGCCAAAGGCGGCATACTGTTTATTGATGAAGCCTACGCTCTTTCCCGCAAAGACGACGACAGTAAAGACTTTGGTAAAGAGGCCATTGAAGTGCTGCTGAAAGAAATGAGCGACGGCACAGGCGATTTAGCCGTTGTGGTGGCCGGTTATCCTGAGCAGATGGACTCGTTCATCAACTCTAACCCCGGTTTGAAATCGAGGTTTAACGTGGAGTTTGACTTCCCGGATTACGTTCCGCAGGAACTGATACAGATTGCGGATTATGCTGCTGAAAAACGCGGTGTAAAACTTAGTCCCATTGCCCGCGATGCCATGTACCGTAAGCTGGTGGAAGAATACCGCGACCGTAATAAGGCTTTTGGTAATGCCAGGCTGGTAAATTCGCTGGTGGATGAGTCAAAAATCAACCTGGGTTTGCGGATAATGAAGCTGAAAGACCCGCAAATGCTGAGCGAGGACGAGCTTTCGACCGTGCAGATAGAGGATATTGAGAAAATATACGCCCCCAAAACCAAAAGCATTGCCGATATACCGATTGACGAAGATTTGCTGCGTGAGTCGCTGGGCAAGCTGAAGGATATGGTGGGCCTTACCAAAGTGAAGGAAGAAATTGATGAGCTGGTGAAACTGGTGCGCTTTTACCGCGAAACGGGTAAGGATCTCCGCAAATCGTTTTCACTGCACTCAGTGTTCACCGGAAATCCCGGTACCGGTAAAACTACCGTTGCCCGTATACTTGCCCAGATATACAAAGCCCTGGGTATTTTGGAACGAGGCCACATGGTAGAAACCGACCGCCAGGGACTTGTGGGTGGTTATATCGGTCAAACGGCTATTAAAACGGCTGCTTTGATTGACAGCGCCATGGGCGGCGTATTATTTATAGACGAAGCTTATGCACTAACCGAAAGCGGTGGTAATGACTATGGCCGCGAAGCAGTGGAAACCCTGCTGAAACGCATGGAAGACCGCCGCGGCGAGTTTGTGGTGATTGCAGCCGGTTATACCCAGAACATGACCTTTTTCCTGGAATCGAACCCCGGTTTGAAATCAAGGTTTGACAGGGTGTTTCATTTCGAGGATTACAACGAAGAGGAACTGATGGACATTGCCGTTACACAGTTTAAAGAAAACGGTGTAATGCTGGATAAAAAAGCCAAATCGCATTTGCAAATGTATTTTGGCTACCTGCTGGCCAACCGCGACAAGTACTTTGGAAACGGCCGCGAAGCCCGCAAAATTGTGGAGCAAACCATTAAGAACCAGCACCTGCGCCTGAGCCAGACTGCCCAGGAAGAGCGTAACCAGAAGATGATAGAGACCATCACACTGAAAGACGTGGAGGAATTTACCGTAGACCGCCTGCAGGCCAGCAACCCCAGCAGCGGTATCGGGTTCAAGAGGTAAAGCTGGTGGCCTTCGGCTGATAGTCTTTAGTCGTTGGTCCTTGGTTTTAAAAAAATAGTTAACGCCGGCTTCTTTCAGAGGCTGGCGTTTTTGTTTTACTCGTTCCTGCTCCTACACTGTCATTCCGTAGGAACCTCCTCACAACGTGGGTAAAATGCTGGGATTAAAGCGAAATGATTATATTCAATTATTAATATTTTTGGCCATGAATTGTTTACGTATAATTTTAGTAGCCATAACCATCTTTTTAATTTCTTGCAAGGAGACACCTAAAACAAAAACTCAGGAAATACCTGCAAAACAACGCAAGCTGGCTTCTCAGTTACACGGTCAATGGCAAGCCGTTACTTACTTTGATATTATCGCGGAAACAAAAGATCACATGGCCGCCGAAGAAAAGTATAAATTTGTCCACCAGATATCTTTTGATTCAGCAACACTCTGTTCTGATAATCCTAAAGGGCATTGGGAATCTTATGAGGCCGGTGATGGTTACCTGGATATGGTGTATGATACTTCCCTGAAAACTTTTAAAATTATTGCTGATGACAACTATACAATTGAAGATGTCAGGAATAGCAAATATCTTACTGTTAAATCTAACACCGGTGAAAAGTATAAATTTATAAAAGATAGTCTTGATTATGCAAAATTGCTGGCGAAATACAATAAAGCACTTATAGCAGGCAGTTATTATATAAAAGAAAAGCCTGCTGAAACGGTAACCTTTGGCTTGCCTGATAATGTATCTGGGTTTGCTGAATTTAGCCGCTACAAACTAAATATTTGGTCAGAAGATCACGGCAAACTTTTTCTATACGACTCAGATGATAGGGACTATGAAAACATGGCATATTTTAAATACCAGTGTCATCATGATTCTGTAAACCTAATCTATCTTGATAAAGAGCTGAACGAAACCGACTCATCCCTCACACTGATAAAGCATAAATGAAAAAACTAACCGTTATACTCCTTTTAATTACAGCCGGGCTAACCGGCTATACCCAGGCTGATACTGTTCCGTCGCAGTACAAAACCTTTGAGCCGTTTTCAAGCTACCTGCAATTTTCCATGGGGTATAATTTCCCCGTGGGCAGGTACGGCAAGGGTGATGAACCTTTCAGGAATGCGTACGCCGGTACAGGTTATCCAAACCTGAGCGTTAACGCTGCGTACGGGCAAAAAATAACATCGCGGCTAAATTTTGCAATAGGCGCGCAATTTAACAGGGCAAGGTTTAGTAACAGGGCCTTTAAAGACGCTTATATAGCAAAATATGGTGACACCCTTATTCCTGACGTGTTTGACTACGAACACATAAGCCTGTATGCAGGTATAGGTTATAGTTATACTAACAACCGGCTGAATATTAATTTCCAGGGCGGCTTGGGCGGTTTATACACGGTTTTAAATATGGACGAACTGGACGCTAAAACAGTATCCGGCAACAGCTATTTTAACCGCGGGATAATTGAAACTGGAAAAAGCTTGCGACCGATGTTTTATGCTGGTGCGGATATAAAATATTATATCGGTTACGACACTTATTTGTTTGCAGGCGCTTTTTATACCCTGTCATCATTCAGGCAGGTAATTACAAAAAGTAACCCCTTTTATCCTTATCAGCCAATTGGAGAATTTCTGAAAAACGACCTGGTTATCAGCAACCTGGCCGTCAACTTTGGTATAGGCACCGTATTCAGATAATAGATTTATCATTTACTAACTATTGAATGATAAATGATCAATGTGGGAACTTTTCAGCATTAAATTCCGCTGATTTATTCCGTGCAATGGAGAGCGTTTGCCATTCAGCATCTTTAATCATTTTGGCTATATACACTATCTGCCCTATGTGGTAGGGGTAATGCGCCAGCTGCCGGTTAATAGCCTCGGTAACCGTATGTGCTTCGCCGCGTATATGTATAGTCCTTTCAAGGTCGGCAGGGGAGAGGCTGTCAAGGGTGCTGAA
Organism: Bacteroidia bacterium; assembly: GCA_035628715.1. Classification (GTDB taxonomy): domain Bacteria; phylum Bacteroidota; class Bacteroidia; order UBA8524; family UBA8524; genus SB11. The sequence goes on along the minus strand of DASPJH010000093.1, from coordinate 2,688 downwards.
CAGGCAGGCCCAGCCTTCCTCCCATTTTTCCAGCATGGCGGCTTTGGTGGTTATATCGTTTATAAACTCGGCATCGCGCTGGCGGCTGGGCTTTTCGCCATCGGTAGTTAAAAAATCCGTCCACCGGCTTAGCATATTGCCCCACATATGTTTCACAATGGTGGCTATGCCGTTGCTTTCAGCATTGTATTGCCAGGTTATATGCTCATCATTCAGCTGGGCAAAGGTTTTTTCGCCCATGGTTTTATAGTTGAGGAAGATTTTTTTGATGTCGGAGAGATAAGCGGATTGCATAATGCAAAAGTAGGGTCTATTCAGGATCTTCAAATGGAAGTTTTCCTATTAATCTTTCTGGAATTATTGTTTCGCCTGGTAAACTAAATTCACCATAGGGAGTAATCAAAGGTTTATTAGTGTCTAGAAAATAAATAAAAAATAATAGCCTTGTAATACCTGAATTTGTCTGGGGCTTAACATAATAATCGCCTATTACCTTTTCTCCCTCATTATCCAAATATTTTTCATTGAAAGGAGCTTGCCAACTGGATCTGGGTAGGTTCTCATTTGCCTGTGTGATGTCCCCCAAATCGAACTCGCTGTATGGTTGTTTTACTATGATCTCTACTATGCTGGCGTCGCTGTTTTCGGGAACTTTATATACCCCTATTACTTTCAACATATCCGTTAATAATATCATAGATTTTGCCCCAAAAAATTCACTTAATCTCCCTCAGCTCAATCGTCCATCCCAAATTCATTTTCAGGATAATGGGGAATTTCTCGTTTTCCCATACCGTAATAACATTGTCGGTAAATAAAGAGCGAAGCTCAGAAGAAGCCATGGTGGCGGGAGTTCCTTTATATGTGGTGGCGTAGCCATCAGGCATGGCAAACCGTATAAAACTGTCTTCGGTCTCACTGTCCAGTTTCAGGTCGGTCATCTCGTCCTCATCATGTATATCCTTCCAAACCGACGTACTCACCCATACGCTGGTTTGGTCGGCAAGCTTCGTCATACCACCGGTAAAAAAATTATAAAGGGCGTGGGCGGTGTCCAGTGCGCCGGGGGTCATTTCTACAGTACCGCTTAAATTATCGGGGGTGGTCATGGTCCAGTCAAAGGTAATCCCGTTTCCAAGGTTTTTAACCGTTACAACAAACTGGTACTTATTACCGTTGGCATTCACATCATACACCAGTTTGGTACCGGGTTTAATATCTACTTTGGATGCAGAATCAGTTTGTGATTTGGCGCTGAAAAAAGCAGCCGTAAACAACAGAGCGCAAATGGCCAGGCGTTTCATAAATTAGGTTTAGTTGTGTGTGTTTTATACTGGTTTGACTAAAAAGTAAACGAGTAAAAAGCAGGTAAAGGTAAAACATTTTACACTTTCGCAAGCAGGTTAGGTTTATGGTAAAGGCTGTATATTTGCAACTCTTTAAAAGGAAATGAAATATCTAAGCACCGACGAGAACTTTTTGGGGATTGAGGACGAAAAGCTGCACAGCTACGAAACATCAAAGTTTGTGATACAATCGTTGCCATATGAGCACACATCATCCTACCTGGAAGGCTCGGCAAAAGGGCCTGCCGCTATTATAAAAGCCTCGCAGTTTGTTGAGTTTTACGATGAAGAGCTGGACGATGAGGCTTTTCGCAAGGCAGGTATATGCACGCTGAAACCGTTGAAGTTTGGTAAATCGGTAGATGCTGAAGCCATTAAACTGATTGAAGAAAAAACTGCCCGGCTGATTGAAGACAAAAAATTTGTGGTGAGCCTGGGCGCTGAGCATACCGTTACCTACGGACTGGTAAAAGCCCACGCGGCTAAGTTTAATAACCTAACCGTATTGCAGATTGATGCCCACAGCGATTTGCGCGAAGCATACCATAATAACCCATATTCACACGCCAGCGTGATGAAAAGGGTGTACGATATGGGGCTTAATATTGTGCAGGCCGGTATCCGGGCTCAGTGTATCGAGGAAGCTGAATTGATTAAAACATCTTCTAACCTGCATACGTTTTATGCGCATTATATCCGAAGGAACGAAAGCACCTGGGTAAACGAGGCTATTGCCGCCATGGGAGAAAATGTGTATATTACCATTGATGCCGACGGGTTTGACCCCTCGATAATGCCTGCGGTGGGTACGGCCGAGCCCAATGGCCTGTTTTGGAACGAAACCCTGGAGCTGCTGCGCCGCACTATTATGGAGAAAAACGTGGTAGGTTTTGATATTGTTGAGTGCGCGCCTATGAAAGGCACCATTTTAAGTGAATACACCCTTGCCAAGCTGGCATACCGCCTTATGGGTTATGTTGTAAACAAGCCCGGCACCAAAAATGCATCTGCCCGTAAAAAGAAATAATTAAATTTACCTTAATAGCTTAAAAATACTATCCCTGTGAAAGTTTATTTTGATAATGCCGCCACCACGCCGCTGGATCCGGAAGTGCTTGCAGCCATGCTGCCCGTTATGCAAAATGAATACGGAAACCCATCAGCCATTCACGGTCATGGGCGTACCGTGCGCACATTGGTGGAAGAGGCCCGTAAAAAGGTAGCAACGCTAATGAACGTTACTCCCGGCGAAATATTCTTTACTTCAGGGGGCACAGAGGCGGATAATATGGCCCTGCGCTGCGCTGTGGAAGATTTGGGCGTTAAGCACATTATTACTTCG
>DASPJH010000092.1:0-5197 GCA_035628715.1 Bacteroidia bacterium | reverse complement strand
AAATTGAAGACATTAAAAACAGCGTGGGCTATAGCGAGCGTACCGACGCTGTTATTGAGCCGCGCCTGAGCAAGCAGTGGTTTGTGGATATGAAGAAATTCATTGAAAAGAACCCCAAGGTGCTGGAGGCGGTGATGAGCGACGAGATAAAATTTCACCCTGCCAAGTTTAAGAACACCTATAAACACTGGGTAGAGAACATCCGCGAGTGGTGTATATCGCGCCAGTTGTGGTGGGGCCAGCGCATACCCGCATGGTACGCGCCCGACGGTAGTTTTGTGGTAGCAGCCACCGAAGATGAAGCCATTAAAAAATTCGAAGCTCAAAATTCGAAATTCGAAATAGGGCAATTAAAACAGGATGAGGACGTTGTGGATACCTGGTTCTCCTCGTGGTTATGGCCCATGAGCGTGTTTGATGGATTTGAAAACCCCAATAACCCGGATATCAAAGCCTTTTACCCTACCGACGACCTGGTGACCGGGCCAGATATTATATTCTTCTGGGTGCTGCGCATGGTAATGGCCGGTTATGAATACAAAGGCGAAAAGCCTTTTAAGAATGTATACTTTACCGGTACAGTACGGGATCACCTGCGCCGTAAGATGTCAAAGCAATTGGGCAATTCGCCCGATCCTGTAGAGCTGATTTCAAAATTCGGCGCCGACGGTGTACGGATGGGGATGCTGCTTTCATCGTCCGCAGGAAATGATATCCTGTTTGATAAAGCGATGGTGGAGCAGGGCCGTAACTTCTGCAATAAAATATGGAACGCCTACCGCCTGGTAAAAGGTTGGGAAGTGGTGGAGGACAGCGCTGTTGATAATGAAATTGTTAAATCGGGTGAACTGGCTTCACAGTGGTTTGCTTATAAATTCAGCGAGGCATTAAAGGACATCGAAGACAAGTTTACCGATTACCGACTGAGTGAAGCCCTGATGGCTGCTTACAAGCTGGTATGGGACGATTACTGCTCGTGGTACCTTGAGATGATAAAACCTGAATACGGTAAGCCTATTCACCGCAGTGCGTATGAGGCTACCCTCCGTCATTTTTCGGAGGTGCTGAAAATGCTGCATCCTTTTATGCCTTTTATTACTGAAGAGCTGTACCACGATGTGAAAGGTGGTAAGCCGGAAAAGCCTGTTATTGTTGAAGACTTTCCAAAGGCTGGCAATGCGGCCCGGGTATCATCAATAGCCATTGATTTTATTACGGAAATACGTAACCTGAGAAACAGTAAAGGACTTTCGCCCAAGGAAGAGCTGCGTACTGCCATACTGTGTGAAAACCAGGAGAATGCAGCCATTTACAGGCAGTTTGAATACATTATACGCAAGCTGGCTAACATTACTGCGCTGGAGTTTTTGACCGAAAAACCTGCAGGCGCCTTGCAGTTGCTTGTAAACAAAGACGCTTTGTACGTGTTTTTAGCAGAGAGCATTAATCCTGAGGAAGAAAAACAAAAGATAGCCGAAGAGATTAATTACCTGCAGGGTTTCCTGAAATCGGTAGATGCCAAGCTGGGCAACGAAAAATTTGTTGCCCACGCCAAGCCTGACGTAGTGGAAAAAGAACGTCAGAAAAAAGCCGATGCCGAAGCTAAACTCAGGCTGCTAAATCAAAACTTAGCGGCTCTTAATTAAAAAAGTAACGCATGAAACAAACCGTTATAGCCTTTACTTTATTACTGGTAAGCCTGGGCGCATTTGCGCAAACCGTACACAAGTATAAATACATTGCGGCCAGCTACCAGCCACAGTATACCATACGGCTGTCGGGCGATAACACTAATAAGTGGGGCGATTCCCTTACCATACGCGAAAAAAACCGCAGGGGATATACCGTGTTTCTCCAGTTTCAGCGCCAGGTAGGCAAAAACCTGTTGCTGCAAACCGGCATACAGTACACTAATACAGGGTTTATCAAAACGGTGAGCAACCTGAACTATAAAACCAAAATACACCCGGACATGGAAGAGCTGGACCAAACCATCCAGACTGTTCCTGAACCCAAGGCCGACCTGCATTATGTTTTTGATTATATTGATATACCGGTATTGTTTAACCGCCAGGTATATCTAAGCCAAACCAGCTCAAAGCACTGGAGCTATTATACTACTTTTGGCTTCTCGCTTAATTTTTTATTGCAGGACAGGGTGAATGTTCAGCTCAGGGGCTTTACCATGGATAACAAGCGGATATTTAACCTGCAGAATACTTACCTGGCTTCACAATTTTTTAATATGACCCTTCACGGAGGGTTCAGGGCCGATTATGAATATTCCAATAAAATGGGATTTTTCACCCAGCCTGTTATTAATATACCTGTTTTACCTGCCACCCGGGGCAATCTTTCCTACCGGTTTTTATCAGGCGGGGTAAATGTTGGTGTTTACTTTAACCTGGACATAAAGGGAGAAGAAGTGATAACCGAATAGCAGATGTTAAGCCTCTGTTAAGTTAATGTTGGTTTATTGTAAAATAAATACAAGTAATATTAAATAATTATTAAATTAATGTTTCCTGTTTTCCGGGGTTAACACTTTGTTAATTTTGCGCCCGAATGAAGAAACTAACCTTAGGTGTCCTACTGTTTTTATTGGGATTTTCACTGGTAAGCGGACAAAAAAATCCGGATCCGTTAGGCTCATGGACTATTTTAAATATTCGTGGTAAAATAACCGGAAAATGGGAATTTTTTTACGAAGGACAGGCGCGTAGCATAGGTTTGTATAATAAATTTTATTATTATGAAAGTCCCAAAGGCGGAATTAATTATAATATTTTTAAAGACCTGTCGGTAACCGTGGGCGCCGGTTCTTATAACACCTATAAGGAGGGCGGCAACTTTGAACGCCCGATGAGCCAGCGGGAAATACGGGTTTGGCAGCAACTGACCACCAAAAGCAGTTATGGGCTGCTGAAAATGGAGCACCGCTACAGGATGGAACAACGCTTTACCAGCAATGGATACCGCAACCGCTACCGCTACCGGTTTACCTCGGCCCTGCCCATTAATAGCAAAGAGTTTAAGAAGGGTACTCTCTTTTCTATTATTTGGACGGAACTGTTTTTAACCAACCGGAAGCCGTATTTTGAGCGTACTCGTCTTTTTGGCGGACTGGGCTACCAGTTTACCGAGGTGTTTACCCTCCAGGCCGGGTGGATAAACCAATACGACTATTCGCTTAAAGGCGATCAGAACCGTGATTTTATACAGGCCACACTTATATTCGACCTGGATTTAAAATCGGCGTTTGGCCGCCTGCCGGTAGGGGAATTTTAAGGCGTTGCCCGCTTCCACCACTGTTTAACGGGATAGGATTCATCCAGTATTACCGGTTCGCCAATCATAGGGGTGGTGTATTTAACATTTAGCTCATCCGCTTTTTTGATGAACCGCTCCACAGGCTCCGTCCAGCCATGCAGCGCCAGCGAAAACTTGCCCCAGTGAACAGGCATTATCACTTTAGCGCCCAAATCAATACCTGCCTGAACGGTTTCCTCAGGCATCATGTGGATATAAGGCCAGGATGTATTGTACTGCCCGGTTTCCAGCAGGGCTATATCAAACGGGCCGTACTTGCTGCCTATCTCCTTAAAATGGGTGCCGTAGCCTGAATCGCCGCCCAGGTATAAGCTATAACCACCGGTCTTCAGGATAAACGAAACCCAAAGTGACTGCGCTCTTTTAAGCCCCCGGCCGCTGAAATGGCGGGCCGGTGCAGCGGTAAAGGTTGTATCACCAAAGGTTTTGGTATCCCACCAGTCAAACTCATTAATTAGGGTGCCATCGTACCCCCAATACTCCAAGTGGGCGCCAGTTCCCAGCGAGCAGCAAACTGTTTTTACTTTATTTTTTAGTTTAATAATAGTTTTATAATCCAGGTGGTCGTAGTGGTCGTGGGTAAGGATTAAATAATCTATTTCAGGAAAATCGTCCACGGTGTAAATATCTACCCCTTTAAACGCCTTTACCATAAACGAAAAGGGCGCAGCATTGCCGCTAAGCACCGGGTCAACTAAAATATTTTTATTGTTAATACGGATGAAATAGGATGAATGCCCGAACCACACAATTACAGGTTTATCGCTTGCAATAATTTTTAAATCTGTTTTTACAGCAGGTAGGGAAAAAGCCGGCACTGCATCCTTGGGCTTATTGATAAAATCTACCAATACTTTAAAAAAGTTGGTTCCTTCCGCCATTGTCGGTGTGTGTGACAGGTTCTGAAAAACCCCGTTTTTAAAATTGGGTGAAGATTTAATCCGCTCCAGCCTTTCTCCTTTCGGCAGTTTGCCGTATATTTTTAACATAAATTTTTAAAACTCTAAATTCGAATATCGAAATTCGAAAACTGCTGAATTTCAACGCTTCAAATTTCGGATTTAAAATTTCGGATTTTCCAAGTTATTCGCCAAACACCCCGCCTTTTTTCGATGACCACCATAACAAGGCAAACGATGCCAGGCCGGTAGCTGCATAAAGGGCTGCATCTTTCCACTCGTGGAGTATGATTTTACCTGTTAAAAATAGTGCGCTGTAAGTAAAGCCTATGCCGGCAACCCAGCACAGCCAAAGCATGGCGCTGTTTTGTTTTTTATGGGTAAGAGCGGATTGTGCTGCTATCCTGTCCCACCAGCCGCCAGGATGCACCTGGTTATAAAACCGGGTGAGAGTAGTATCACTCTCAGGTTTGGTTATAAAGGTTACCAGCAGCCATACAGCTGTGGTAATGCCCACTGTTATAAAAAAACTATTGGGAAAATGCAGGTAGGGCTTTGTGGCAAGATAGGCTGCAATTTCTTCAGATGTTTCGCACATGGTACACTCTATTGTTGCTATATATTTCAGAAATGTTATCACGCCAAACACAATAAACGGCGCTACCGTAGCGGCAATCTCGCTCCAGGCATTAATGCGCCACCAGTACCAGCGCAGTATAAGCACCAGTCCCAGTCCGGCGCCAGCTTCCATGATAAAACCCCAGGCCCCTTCCACTGATTTAATGTACCGGCTTACTATCAAGGAAACCACCATCAATAGTATGGTGGTAACCTGCGAGGCTCTAACCAGCATCTTGTCCGTGGCCTGTGGGCGTATAAACCGTTTGTAAAAGTCGTTCACCAGGTAGCTGGCTCCCCAGTTCAACTGTGTGCTTATTGTGCTCATATAGGCAGCCAGGAAAGCTACC
>DASPJH010000091.1:0-2228 GCA_035628715.1 Bacteroidia bacterium | reverse complement strand
TTTAGTGCCCCAAACGCGCTGGTCAACACAACCGCCGTAAGCATGAAAGGTATGGATATGCGTTGCGTCCATCGGGCGGTTAAAGAATACTATTTTACCGTTGATTTTTTCTTTGCCGAGGGATTTCAGTTCGTCAAGGCTTTTTACTTCGATAACACCGGCCCTTATGCCTTTTTTACCAGTGCCTATACTACCACCGAGGGCACATATATTTACCTTAACCGAATTTTTTTTGCTGATGATTTTGGCTTCCTCCTTTTCCCCTCTAACCCAATGAGGCACCATGCAGGGCTGGAGGAAAACTGTATCAAATCCCAGGTTTTTCATAGTGGCAAAAGCCCAGTCCACCGCTTTTTGTGCATTTTCAGAACCGCTGATGCGCGCCGGGGCCGTGCGGCATAACTCGCCCAGCATTTCGAAGCTTTTGCCGTTCAGCAAGGTCTCATTAAACATGCGGCGGATAACCGCGCTGTCGGAATCGGGGCCGGGGGATTGTGCTGTTGCAGTTAACACCGTAGCTGCACCCAACACACCGGCAAGCCATTTTTTTATCACAGGCCAAAAATAGGGAATTAGTTTTAACTCACCCCGATAATGAGAAGCGTCCGACTGTGGAAACGTCGCCCCTCTCTCTTTGCAATGAGAGAGGGGGAGTGTTGGGTTCTTAAGCCATTTTTACCCTTCGGGGTGAGTTAAAAAATCTTTAAACACAAATTGCCTTATTTGTAATTTAGTAGTAGGATTATAAATTGTGTTTTAAGCGGAAATGATAAGTCGTAAACTTATTTGGATACATTATTAGATTTCTACACTTCAATTATCCTGCTATATCATATCTTACTAACTTTATTACACCGTTTTTTCTTTCGAAGGTCCATAAAATGGAAGCTTCTAAATGTATTTGATACTGCATCATAAAACCTATATAGCAATCTTTGATTTTATTAGAATATTCATCCGGAAAGGTTAATTTAGACTGTCCCAATTTACTTGTAAACTGACTCTTTCCTATTAATTCAATTTGCCTTAAAAATTCATCTTTAGAAATATAATTTTCATCGTTTATTTTAATCCCGCTGTCATCAACTTGCAATGCTGCCCCGTACCCAAGCGGAAAGTCTATATGTTGTAATAAATAAAAAGTATTATGTGTTTTTGCAGCTGTAATGAAACTGTCAACGAACTTTTTAATTTTAAAAGAATCTTTACGATGGAAACAACCTTCATTGTTAATAATTTCAATTGCCTTTACTTGCCTTTTTTTATCCCTGTCACCACATGAAATTGTCAAAGAGAAAAGAATAAGGGTTATATAAAGAGTTTTCATGTGTTGATATTGTAGCTATTCCAACCGTTGTTTTTTTGTACAAATATAGGTAAGTTTTCACCCTCAGCGGTCCCTTTGAGAAATAAGCGCTTAACCCGCGAAGCCGCGGTTGGGGATTCTCATCAACCGCAACTGTTGCACAATTTAGAATTTTTCCAATTATTTCCTGGATAAAAAGTTCTTTGACGTTCGCTGTCCTCAATCAATTTTAACTCACCCACCGATAATGAGAAACGCCCGGCTGTGTGAACGTCGCCCTCTCTGATTGCAATCAGAGAGGGAAGTGTTGAGCTCTTTATCCTTTTCTACCCTTTAGGGTGAGTTAAAAATTCATTGGCACTTGGCACATCTTCAAATTTTCAAATTCGCACATTATCTTCGCGCCCTTATGCAGTTAGAAAACAACCGATACACGCTGGGTGGAGTGGACTTGCTGGAGGTTTGCAGCAGGTTTGACACTCCCGTTTATGTTTACGATGCTGCGAAAATTATTTCGCAGTATCACAGGCTTGTCAACGCTTTTGAAGGTACAAAGATAAAGGTGAAGTATGCCTGTAAAGCCCTGAACAACATAAATGTGCTAAAGCTGCTTAAACAGGAAGGATGCGGACTTGATGCCGTATCCATACAGGAAGTGATGCTGGGACTGAAGGCGGGTTTTGAGCCTTCGGAAATACTGTATACCCCCAATTGTGTTTCTATTGATGAGATTAAACAGGCTGTAGAGGCAGGGGTGCGCATTAATATTGATAATATCTCTATACTGGAGCAGTTTGGCAATTTATACGGCAGCTCCGTACCAGTGGCCCTGCGACTGAACCCGCATATTATGGCGGGGGGACATTCGCATATTTCGGTGGGACATATTGATTCTAAATTCGGCATCTCTTTTTACCAGATG
>DASPJH010000090.1:0-3341 GCA_035628715.1 Bacteroidia bacterium | reverse complement strand
TTTGTACGATGCAATAGGCCAGGAAACCGGCCGTACTTACGGAAAATATAAACTACCTGCAGATTACCGTTATGAGAATGGCCAGGTGTTTTTTGAGCTGACCGGTTATATACGCGAAACTGAGATTGACACCAGCTGGGTGCCGGAACATTCAATTGGTAAGCTGATAGACTCAGCGGCCAGTAAAATCAGCTACAACGACCTTGAAATGCAGCTGAGCAAGTTCCAGTTTTACCTGCAACTCAAGGACAGCAGCGGGTTTGAATCTTGGCAACTGAATGATGTTGTAGGACTGGATTATAAAAACCCTAAAGAGCGGCTTAAATTAATTTTTTACGAAGACCGCCTGGTGGCAGTGTTTCATAAATTCCCTTTTAAACTAAAAAGCAAGGAAGTTATTTTGGTGGATGGCCGCGATAATCTTATTTACCTGCGTGATTTAAATGCCCGTGAGAAAAAGATTTTTGGCAGGTTATTTTTGGGGGATTAAACCTGAATCCTTTCATAAATTTTGCCAGCTGCACCGGCATTGTCTTCTATAAACGCCCTTGCTTTTTTTCCGGCTGACACTCTTTTCTCCGTCTGGCTCAAAAAACCGGATAATAAAGTTGTTAGCTCGTCTTTATTATTTACAATAAATCCTCCACCGGCAGCTACCAGCCGGCGGCCTTCGGGATATTTACTAACAGGCGGGCCATAAATAACCGGTATTTCAAATACAGCAGCCTCTAAAATATTGTGAAGGCCCTTGCGGAATGCGCCGCCAATCATAGCCACATCGCCATACTGGTAGAGAGACGACAACATACCGATATTATCAATAATAACAATATCGTATTCGGCGGCAGTTGCTTCGGTAAGTTTAGAATACCGGGCGATTTTATAACCCTCAAAACTCTTTTCTATTTCACTTATATGTGCATCATTAATATTGTGAGGGGCAATAATTAGCTTTAATTCATCCTTAAAGCCATTATATACCGCTGCAAGCAATTCCTCTTCCTCCGGCCAGCTGCTGCCCGCCACCAATACCTTTTTATGGGTGGATGTTTGGCTGCTGCCATCCTGAGCGGAGCCGAAGGACAGATGGGCTGTTCCACCAATGAAATTCTCTATTACCGTGAATTTTTTAGGCACCAAAGCATTTTGCAATACCCGGTCGCACCGTGTATCGCCGGCTTGGCTGGCGCTGCTGTACCCGTGTGATTTTAATAATTTTACCGAATTTTCATCCTGGGTAAAAATATGGTTGAAACTTAACAGCATTTCCCGGTGCAATTTGCTTCCCCTGAAAAAAGGCTGTTTTTCCCTGAACAACGCGGATATAAGATATAAAGGAATATTTCTTTTCCTGACTTCTGTTAAATAATAATACCAAAAATCGTACTTAACAAAAATTACCAAATCGGCCTGTACACTGTCCAAAAATTTAGCAGCGTTGCCTTTACTGTCTACAGGCAGATAAAATACTGCATCCGCAGCCTTATGGTTCTTCCGGTATTCATAACCCGAAGGCGAAAAAAAAGTGGTTATTATTTCCCATTCATCCCGGTTAAATTTCTCAATTACCGGCAGGCCCTGTTCAAATTCGCCCAGGGATGCCACGTGCATCCACAGGCGTTTTTTGACTTTTACGGGAAGTGCTTGCTGTATCTGTTCAAAAATATTTTTTCGGCCGTCTGTCCATTTCCGAGCCTTTTCGTTCCACAAAGCGGCTATGGAAACAGCGGCGCTGTAGGCCTTAATGCCTAAGTTGTATAACAGCGGCATTTTTTAACGGAAAATAAACTCCTCCTCGCCTTTGTTGGCACCGTAAATAGGCAGTATCCACCCAAAGCGTATCCCCCAGTAATTATCGCTGCGGGTACTGTTATCAGTGCCCCTTAAATCGTAATTCCAGTTGCGGGCATACTGAGTGGTTCCCTGCATAAATTCAAACCCCACGTAAAAATTAATCATTTTTTTCATGCTCATATACTGGTACCCCACAAACTCGTTCAGCATATAACCATTGGTTAACCGGTCGTACCCTTTCAGGTAATCGCCCTGTAATTGCGGTGCAAAGCCTGAAACATTCTGTAAATGTATTTTGTGCTGAATAAATCCACCGCCTATGCTCACAAATATTCCCGAGTTCTGATTCCTGTCTATAGGGAAAAGCCTCCCGATATGGGCGCTTACCGTAAAGCCCCTCATTGATAAATTAGGGTTATACTGATTGCCTGTTTGATCAACGATATAGCCTTCGCTGTCTCGTAACGAATCCAGCATGGAGAATTCCACTACGTTGCGCGTAAATAAAAAGCTTCCCTCTGCCCTGAAATCCCAACCGTTTTCCAGCTTAATACCCACTCCCCCACCCAGGTTGGAGAATGCCCCAAACCGTTTTTCCAAATCTCCGCCCGGAAAACACAGGGTATAATTAAACCTGAACAATACCGCCCGCTGGGCCCTGAACGACCTTACCTGTGGCTTAGCGGTACCGGGCGGCACATCCCTGCGGGTAGTGTCGGTTTGCCCCCAGGCGGCCACACTGCAAAGAATGCCTAAAGTCAATAAGGTTGCTTTATATAGCGTCATTTTGTTGTTCAAACCTACATCATTTTTTACAAAACCCATAACCAGTTAACGATAATGAGAGCCTGAGGGTTTAATTTGTTTCCTGTTTCTTCTAATACCTCTTCAATCCAATCTCAGCATTAGGGATTGGCTTCCTTCTCTGCAGGCGGCAGGATAAGGTAATTGCGTACCCGCCCCCAATACCTGCTGCTGCATCAAAAAATAACGGCAGGCTTGCCCGCACCTCAAAACGGCTCATCATTTCACCGGTACCAATCATAGGAGCAAACGAAAAATAAAAATTAGCTGATGGCCCTGAATTACCTAGGTTTTTCAATATAGCTCCTGTAAGCGAAACACCGGTGGTCAGCTTTTTCCTGGGCGAAAAGCGAAGGGTGTACCCAAATTCAGCGCCCAGGTAGCTGCGTCGCCATGCATCCAGGTCGTCAGCTCCCTTGTCAGCTATAAATACCAGCCCGGCCCTGGGCAAAAAAGTGTTGGTTTTATCCGCCTTGCGTTCCCAGCCGGCTGCTATAAACAGGTATTTATCGTAGGTAAACACTGCCTGGCCGCCGGTTGCATACACATGGCTGTGTTTCAGCTGCGCGGATACAGGTACAAGGGCTGTGAGCATTAACAGGGCAAATAGTATCCTTATCATCCCGGAACGTAATTTATGTATTTATCTGTTAATCATACATAACACTTTATATTCATTTATGGCTGAACAATTGTTTATCAACCGGGGATAACTACCGATTTTAATAATTAAGCTTTGCAAT
>DASPJH010000089.1:0-2684 GCA_035628715.1 Bacteroidia bacterium | reverse complement strand
TGGATTTGCAGATGCCCTACAAGGATGGCTTTGAAACGTTTAATGAGATCCGTAACCCGGAATCAGCTGTTATCAGCAAGGATGTTCCGGTAATTGCCATTACTGCCGACGCTTTTGAAGAAACCCGCGAACGGGTAAGGGGCAGCGGCATGAACGATTACTGCACCAAACCTTTCAACGCCGACGAACTGTTTGAAAAAATCAAATACTGGCTGGAACAGAAACGAGAGCTGGTTTAATTATTTATCCAGCGGGTTTAAAACCCACTGCTATGGAGATTACGTATAAAGGTGAGGTTTAAACCTCACCTTTATACGTAATCTCCACAGGCCAGGACTTTAGTCCGGGTAAACACCCAATCCAATTCTGCGCCAGGTTAGCTATACATTTCGATCTGTCCTTAACTGTCATCCTGGAAGGAACTTCGTTCAATCGCCAACTCATCTTGTACTTGATTAATCCTTTAACAGGAAGCTTACTGGAAACTGAACTAAGCTCTCTGCGAAGATGACATAAACGACATTATTTCGTCTGTACAATAACTCGGGGCCTTTAGGCCGGGGTAATGCCCGGATTTTTATAAGTGTCTAAAGCGAGAATTGGCTTGATTACTTGACCCATTTGCTATCAGCTTTTGGCAGCGGGTTAAAACCCACTGATGTGAAAATTACGGTGATAAGCGAGGTTTAAACCTCGCTTATCACCATAATTTTCACAGGCCAGGACTAAAGTCCTGGTAAATCCCAAACCTATACAGCTTTTCATCCGCCCAAAATTGCCATTTATAGAATACCTTCCAAAAAATGGTACTATGTATTGCATAGTATTGTAAAAACGCTTTACATTTGTATCGTGAATTTTGAGAACATACAATCGCAAATGCGCAAGGGAGTGCTGGAATACTGCATACTGGCAGTAATAGCACGCGAGGAAATATATGCATCGGATATACTAAGCAAACTGAAAGAAGCCCGCCTGATAGTGGTGGAAGGAACATTATACCCCTTGCTTACCCGGCTTAAAAATGCCGGTTTGCTAAACTACCGCTGGGTAGAAAGCCTGCAGGGCCCGCCCCGGAAGTATTATTCCATTACTGAGAATGGTAAACTCTTTTTGGCCGAACTGGATAAAACCTGGCAGGACCTGAACGAATCAGTGAAAATAGCTACCGGTAACAACAACGTACAGGCCGATAACATACCCCAATTATAAACCACACTCAAACACACCCCAATAAAACCAGCAACAATGAACAAAATTATCAGCATCAACATCAAAGGATTTGTTTTCCAGGTGGAGGAAGAAGCATACGACCGTATGAAAAATTACCTGGAAACCCTGAACCGCTATTTTGCCAACGAGGAAAGCAGGATAGAGATACTTGATGATATTGAAAGCCGCCTGGCTGAAATGATGCAGGAAAAGCTGAAAACCCGGCCGGTTATAACTGTAGCCGATGTGGAAGATATAATTAATATTATGGGCCGCCCCACGGACTTTGATAAGGAAAAAGAACCTGCGGATGGCGGTGAATCAGCCAAAAGTAGCGGGCCAACCTATGAGAACACTACCTATGAAAAAGTGCACAAGCGGTTTATGCGGGATACTGAAAACAGCCTGCTGGGCGGCGTGTGCTCGGGTGCCGGTCATTATTTTGGTGTAGACCCGCTGTGGATTCGCCTCGGTTTTTTGTTCCTGTTTTTTGTGATGGGAACGGGGTTGTTGTTTTACCTGATTTTATGGGTAATTATACCTGAAGCAAAAACCCCAACCGACCGCCTGCAAATGCGGGGAGAAAAAATAAATATTGACAACATTGAGCGGGCTGTAAAAGAAGAATACGAGCGGGTAAAAAAAAATTTCAATGATATAGGGCGCAAAAGCGGAAAGCCACTAAATAAGGCTGTTGGAATTGCTGGCGATATCATTAAATCGGCGGTAAAGTTTATAGCAAAAGTTATTGCCGTTTTCCTGGTTTTTATCGCGATAACAGTGTTGGTGGTCCTTATCTCTGTAGCGGTGCAGCTGTTTGTTGATGGTACGCTGCCCTTGGTATCGCTTGCTTTTGATGCCAAATGGCAATTTTGGCTCACGGCAATTGCAGCCCTGTACTGCTGGCCACTATTATCCTGGGGTTAATTAAAGCATCTGCCTTTCTTTTCAACCCAAAGAAAAAACCGTTTAATAACCGGGCATACCGCTACACCATTGGCACTTTCACCAGCCTGGCAGTAATAACGCTGGTAATCATGGCCATTATGGTTGGCACATCGTTTTCAGCACGGCAAACCGTATCTGCAACAAAAACCCTGGAGCTTACGGGGGTGGATACACTTACTGTTTCAGCCTTTAACCCCGTGCTAAGCGGGTTTTATGAAGGAAGGCGACAGTATTATTCATTTAATTATAACCCTTTCCGGACAAAAATCAGGTACCTTAAATCATCTACCAATGCCATTAAAAACGATTCGCTTTGGTTTGCATCCAAACTGGAAATACGGGAAAGCACCCGCGATTACTGGGAACTGGAAGTGATACGGTGGTCGCACGGGGCCGATGATTACCAGGCTAAAATGTATGCCGAATTAATACCTGTAGATTATACCCTTATAAATGGCCGGCTGGTATTTAATACCCATTATTACCCCGGTGATGACATCCCCTTCCGCGACCAGCAGCTGGAG
>DASPJH010000088.1:0-2732 GCA_035628715.1 Bacteroidia bacterium | reverse complement strand
ACTCATAAACGGGTTGCGCCATTACGAGGCTGCCGGGCAAATAAAACTCTCAGGCCGAGAGATAGAAGTGCTGGAACTGGTAATGGAAGGCCTTTCCACCGCCGAAATTGCCGATAAGCTGTTTATCAGTCCGCGTACCGTAGAAACCCACCGCAGCAACTTATTATCAAAAACTGAATCGAAAAACACCGCCCAGTTAATAAAATATGCACAGGAAAAAGGGCTGCTGCGGATGAAACCGGTGAAATAGATTTCTTTGTCAGGGCTCAAACCATTACTGCCCGAAACCTTATGAAATGATGGGCAAGGGCTAACAATTCTTTGTCAGCCTGAGGTCCCGACTTGTCGGGAGGACTCGAAGGCTGACAAAGAATTGTGGGTATAATGAAATACTGTATTACCCGTACTACGATTGTCACCTTCGAGTCCCCTTGCTGCGCAAGCCTCAGGTTGACAATCGCAGTACTAACCAGCCCCAGACTTCAGTCCGGGGTATAAGGTTAGTCCCCGGGTAATTATTATTATTGCCTCATGCAACCTGCGGGCGAACAATTAATAACCCTCACCGTAAAAGAAATACACGAAGCCGCCAACGGCTTCAAAACCATTATGTTTGAGGAGAATGTTGATTACCAGCCCGGGCAGTACTTAACCTTTATTTATAACGACCAGGGAAAAGAGATACGCCGCTCATATTCCATGCTGTCTGTTCCCGGTGAACCGCTTACCATTGGCGTTAAACGTATTGAAAATGGTGTGTTTTCGCGTTATTTAACCGACCGTGTAAAACCAGGCGATAAACTGGTTTCTGCCGGGGCTGCCGGGCGGTTTACCATTCCTGCTGAAATAAATAATTACAAACAGGTTTTTCTTTTTGCGGCCGGTAGTGGCATTACACCTGTTTATTCATTAGTTAAACATTTATTATTTACAATTGAACATATAAAAGTAATATTGGTATACAGCAACCATTCTCATGCAAGAGCCGCTTTTATTGAAGATTTACAATTGCTTGAAAAACAATTTACGGGCAGGTTAATTAACCAGTTTATTTTCAGCACAAATAAAAATCTTTCTCTTGCCCACCTGAATATGGATAGAGTACGCCAGCTGGTCACCACGCATGGCGCAGGCATTTTGGATGATTCATTGTATTACATCTGCGGGCCTCATGCTTATATGCGCATGGTGGGTTACGGGCTGGAAGCTGCAGGCATATCCTCCAACAATATAAAAAAAGAAAACTTTAATACTACCCGGCTGCCTTTTAAACAGCGGCCTCCTGACACCGGTAACTATACCGTTTACCTTACGGTTAATAACCAACAGTATAGTTTTCCTGTAAATTATCCCGATACCATCCTTAAAGCGGCCCGAAAGGCAGGCTTATCCATTCCGTACAGCTGTGATACCGGCAGATGTGGAAGCTGTGCGCTCCGCTGCACCCAGGGAACGGTATGGATGTCAAACAATGAGGTCCTCATTCCCCATGATATAGAGGCAGGACTGATACTTACCTGTGTAGGCCACCCGGTAGGCGGGGATATAGCGCTGCAAGGATAACTGCCTGTTTTAAAGCCCGAAAATTTTTCTTTGCAAAACCCCCAAACAAGCCTTTTGTGATGCCTGTTATTTTCTGGGCACACACATGGACAAAGAAGACATTAAACTGGAAGATATAGGCAGGATACTTTTTGGTGATGCACCACCGGAATTTCTGCTGGAAGTGTTTGGGCGAACGCTGGTTATGTACCTGGCCCTGTTGCTGGTTCTTAACTGGCTGGGCAAACGGATGAACGGTGAGTTGTCTGTTACTGAAATGGCCATTATGATAATGATAGGTGCTATGATATCAATGCCTATGCAAATGCCGTCTACCGGTATACTGCAGGGCATACTGGTACTGGCAACTGTTTTGGTTGTTTATAACCTGGTGAACAGGATAGCGTTCTCCAGGCCCCGGTTTGAAAACATATTGCAGGGGGTAAGCCATCCTTTGATTCAAAACGGGGTAATTCTTCAAAACCAGGTAAAAAAAACCCGGATATCCCGCCAGCAGCTATATGCTGTTCTCAGAAATAAAGGAATTGAAAATCTTGGCCAGGTGGAGCGGGTTTATTTAGAGGGCTGCGGGTTATTCAGCGTATATAAGAAAAAATCACCCCAGCCCGGTTTGCCTGTATACCCCCCTGACGATCCGCGAATATTGCAAAGGCAGCAGCAGGTAACCGACGATGTTTGGGTATGTACAAGCTGCGGTAATATGCACGCGGGGACAAAACCCGCCGGAAAATGCGCGTGCGGCAATAATGGCTGGATGAAACCATACATTGTAAAAAAGGGATAACTGATGCACAAGGAAGATATTGATATTACTGACTGGGAACGGATATTTATTGGCCTGGTTCCGGGTGAGTTTTTTATTGAGGTGGTTATACGGGTTATCCTGTTTTATGCATTGGCAACTTTTTCTGTGAGGCTGATGGGTAACCGGGCTGCAGCAAAGCTTAGCCGCAATGAGCTGGCTGCGTTGGTTTCTCTCGCTGCGGCTATTGGCTCGCCCTTACAGGCTCCTGAACGGGGCATTTTACCGGGTTTTGTAATAGCCTTGGTAATAGTGTTGCTGGGCCGGCTGATGGCCCGCCAGGCGCATAAAAACCAGAAGTTTGAAGAACTGACCCAGGGAAACATAAGCATTTTGGTAGAGGATGCAGTATTGAATTTAGACATCA
>DASPJH010000087.1:0-5887 GCA_035628715.1 Bacteroidia bacterium | reverse complement strand
TGTAACTTTTACCCGCAGTCTGTCGTCAAGCCTGGCTGCAAAGGGAATACGGGTGAACGGCGTGGCCCCGGGCCCTATTTGGACGCCCTTAATACCTGCCAGCTTTGAAGCCGATAAAGTAACGGAGTTTGGTACGGATGTGCCCCTGAAACGTGCCGGCGAACCGGTTGAAGTGGCTACCTCGTTTTTATTTCTTGCCTGTGAAGATTCAAGCTATTTCACAGGACAGATTCTCCACCCCAACGGGGGTGAAATTGTGAACGGATAAAATTAATGCCATGTATGCATTACCCAATGAGTTGACCCATCTTTCAGCAGCTGAAATAAGTACGCTGGTAAAAGATGCTGTGAAAAGTGCCGAAGCGGTAAACCTGGTATACGTTACTGACACTTTACCGGGAATAAAACGGGTAAAAAAGGGCAAAGGCTTTTGCTACTACTATGAAAACAAAAAAATTACTGATGAGGAGCAACTGAAGCGCATCCGCAAATTAGTAATTCCTCCCGCCTGGAAACAGGTTTGGATATGCAGTGTTGAAAACGGCCATTTGCAGGCCACCGGGCTGGATGCTCGCCAGCGCAAACAATACAAATACCACCCGTTGTGGAATACCCTTCGCAATCACACTAAATTTCACCGGTTATACGAGTTTGGCGAGGCATTGCCTGCTATCCGGCAGCAGTTGGAGAGAGATCTTTCGTTGCCGGGCTTACAGCACGATAAGATACTGGCACTTGTAGTTAGCCTGATGGAGCGTACCAGCATACGTGTAGGCAACAGCGAATACGAAAAGCTATATGGTTCATTTGGCCTTACTACGCTGAAAGATAAGCATGTAACCTTTAACGGCACCCGTATAAATTTCCAATTCAGGGGCAAAAAAGGTGTACATCAAAATGTTAGCATTAAAAGCCGCAAGCTGGCTTACCTGGTTAAAAAATGCAGGGACATTCCCGGAAAGGAACTTTTCCAGTTTGTTGACGAGAATAGTGCTCGCCATGCTGTGGATTCGGGCATGGTGAATGAATACATCAAAAAGATAAGCGGTCACGATTTTACTGCTAAAGATTTTCGTACATGGACAGGCACTATCCAGGCGCTTATTGCGTTCAGGGAATTGGGACGGCCGGAAACTCAAACAGCCATTAAAAAGAAAGTTGTAGAAGCGTTGGATATGGTTTCCGTGCATTTGGGCAACACGCGAACGGTATGTAAAAAATACTACGTGCACCCGCTGGTAGTAGCCTTATACGAAGACGAAGGCCTGGATGATTATTTCAGCGAATTGAACGAGATTGAGGTAGACGATGGCAAAGCAGGCCTGGCCGCAGAGGAAAAGATACTGATGAAAATATTGGAGAGGAAAACCTGATTAGGTGATGAGATGATTAGCTGATTAGGATAATGTTGGAGACCGCATTAATCAGCTAATTATCTAATCAGCTAATCATCTAATTAATATAACTATGAGATCAATATGGACAGGCGCCATCGGCTTTGGGCTGGTGAATATCCCGGTTAAAGTATACAGTGCTACACAAGGCAGTGATTTAGACCTGGATATGCTGGACCGCCGGGATATGGGGAAAATCCGTTTTAAACGGGTAAACGAGAATACCGACAGGGAAGTGAAGTGGGAAGATATTGTGAAAGGATACTTGTATAATGATGAATACGTGGTGCTGGATGATAAAGATTTTGAGGCGGCAAGCCCTGAGAAATCAAAAGTAATTGAGATTACGGATTTTGTGGATGAGAAAGAAATAGACAGCGTATACTTTGAAAACCCGTATTACCTGGAACCCGACAAAGCAGGCGGGCGGGCGTACGCACTATTACGGGAAGCACTTCGCGAAACAGGGATGGTGGGAGTAGCCCTGTTTGTAATGCGCAGTAAGGAAACACTGGCCATCCTGAGGGCAAAAGAAGAAGTTATTGTGCTTAACCGCATCCGTTTTGCTGAGGAAATAAGGGACTTTAAAGACCTGAACCTGCCCGGCGCAAAAGAAGTGAAAGGAAGTGAACTGAAAATGGCTATATCGCTTATAAAAAGTCTTACTGATGAGTTTGATATTACTAAATACCGCGATACCTATGCTGAGGAGCTGATGAAAGTAATAAAAGCCAAGGCGGGTGGCAAGCGTGTTACCAAGCCTAAACTGAAAGTAAGTCACAGCAAAGCTGATGATTTGATGGGACAGTTGAAGGCCAGTCTTGGACAACGTAAAAAGTCTTCGTAATTATGACACTGGCAAAGTATAAAGAGAAGCGGAATTTCAAGGAAACTCCGGAGCCAAAAGGCAAGGAGAAAAGCCCTGAGCGCAAATTATCTTTTGTAATACAGCGCCACAAAGCCACTCGTCTGCACTACGATTTCAGGCTGGAAATGGAGGGCGTGCTGAAAAGTTGGGCGGTGCCCAAGGGGCCGTCACTAAACCCCCATGATAAGCGCCTGGCCATGATGGTGGAAGACCACCCTTATGACTACAAAGATTTTGCAGGCATAATACCTGAAGGTAATTACGGGGCAGGTATAGTGGAAATTTGGGACGAAGGCTATTATACCGATATTGAAGGCAGCAGTAAAAAGGAGGCTGAGAAAAAACTACTGGCCGGGCTGAAGGCCGGAAGTATTAAAGTTAAACTGCACGGCAAAAAATTAAAAGGTGAATTTGCCCTGGTTAAAATTAAAAACAGCGAGGAGGATAATGCCTGGCTGCTGATAAAACATAACGATGAGCACGCTATTCACCGCATTTATAACAGCGAGGATGAAACTCCCAAAAACTCACCGATAAATAAATGGTTGGCCGAACATAAAAAGCCGGAAAAAAAAAAGAAACAGGTCGAAACCATCGATGAAACGCCTATAGAAGAAGAGCCAAAGTTTCGCCGTACACGGGCACTTCCGGGAGAAACTAAAAAGCTGCGGGAATTTATTACTCCCATGCTGGCCAAGGATACTAACAAACCTTTTGATGACCCCGACTGGATTTTCGAGATTAAATGGGATGGCTACCGCGCCATTGCCGAGGTAAATAAAAACGATGTGAGCCTGTATTCACGCAACGGAAACACCTTCAACGCTTCATACCCTCTAATAGCCGAGGGGCTAAAAAAACAACATATTGACGCTGTACTGGATGGTGAGGTGGTGGTATTTGATGATGCAGGAAACCCCAGCTTTAATGCCATACAAAATTATAACGGAGAAAACCCGATTTGTTATTACATTTTTGATGCGCTGGAAATAAACGGGGAAGATATTACCAGCCTACCGTTGGTGGAGCGGAAGGAAAGATTAAGAGAAATAATAACCGACACCGATATTATTAAATATTCAGACCATATTGAAGAAAAAGGCACAGCATTATTTGATTTAATCGGCCAGAAGGATATGGAGGGTATCATTGCCAAGCTGGCGGATAGCAGGTACCTGCCGGGAATGCGGACTAATAACTGGCTTAAAATAAAACACCACAAAACCATGGAAGCTATAATTTGCGGTTATACCAAACCATCCGGTTCACGGAAGCATTTTGGGGCGCTGGTACTGGGGGTACATGAGGGAAACCGGCTGAAATACGTTGGCCATACCGGCTCGGGGTTTACGATGAAATCCATTAAGGAGATGTACGACGTATTGCAGCCTTTAGTTGCCAATACGTCTCCCTTTAAAGAAAAGGTAAAAACAAATATGCCTGTTACCTGGGTAGAGCCAAGGCTGGTATGCGAAATAAAATATTCAGAAATTACACCTGAGGGTAATTTACGCCACCCCATTTTTTTACGTTTGCGGGAGGATAAAAAACAAACCGAGGTAACGCTGGATAACGCACTTCCCGTATCAAAAGAGGAAGCCGAAGAAAGTGCAGATATAGCAAAACCTACTAAAAAGGCTAGGTCCTCCAAGTCAACCAAACAAAAAAAAGCTGACGTACCTGTTGAATCTTCCACAGAAAAGGAACGGATTTTAACCTTTGAAAAAATTAAGGTAAAAATCAGTAATCCTAATAAGGTATTCTGGCCCGACATGGGTATTACCAAAGGAGATGTGGTGGATTATTACCAGAAGGTATCGAAATATATTTTACCTTATTTAAAAGACCGTCCTGAATCCTTGTACCGCTCACCCAATGGTATTAATGAAGACGGCTTCTTCCAGAAAGATGCCGGTGGCGTAGCGCCGGATTGGGTAGAATCACACAAAATATTTTCAGAGTCTAACCAAAAGGATATTGATTATATAATATGTAACGATGCCGCCACACTGGCTTATCTGAATAACCTGGGCTGCATTGAGCTGAACCCCTGGCACAGCACGTATAAAAAACAGGAACATCCCGATTATTTAATTATAGATATTGATCCGTCCGACAATAACACGTTTGAACAGGTAATTGAAACTGCACAGGTAGTGCACGAGGTACTTGAAAAGGCCGGTGCACCTAATTTTTGCAAAACATCGGGGGCAACAGGTTTGCATGTGTATGTGCCGTGTGGTAAGAAGTATACCTATGACCAGATAAAGGATTTCGCTCATTTAGTATGCCTGATTACTAATGAAGAAATACCGGATTTTACCAGCCTGGAACGTAATCTCAAAAAACGTGGTAAAAACCATATTTACCTGGACCATTTGCAGAACCGGAAGGGCCAGACGATTGCCTGTGCATACAGCCTGCGGCCCAAACAGGGCGCATCGGTTTCAACTCCGTTATTGTGGGATGAAGTAAAATCGGGCTTGCATCCCTGGCAGTTTAACATTAAAACCGTACTTCAGCGACTGGAAAAAATGGGGGATATTTTTAAAGGTATTTTAGGAAAAGGCATAGATATGGAAAAATGCCTGGAGAATTTAAACAAATAAAAGAATCAGGCGCTTACAGCAACTTTTCTGGTTTACAATTGTTTATAATTTCTCAGTTCACAATGTGTTAAGTACGGATTGAATGAGAAAGATGATGAACTATGAAAATACCAGAAAACGAACAAAAATTCAGCTTTTTATACCGGAATAGTCTATCAATTGTTTTTTTAACATTGGGGATTATTTTCCTTTGTGGCCAGGCAGTAACCGGCTGGCATGAGTATAACCAGCATTTACAGGAAGAATTGCATTTACCGGAAATTGGGTTTTCCAACTATTTAACCTCGGGACATTTTTTACAAGCCACCTTTGAAAACTGGGAAAGCGAGTTTTTGCAAATGGCGTTGTTTATTTTATTCACTATTTTTCTAAGGCAAATTGGCTCTTCAGAATCCAAAGGTTTCGACGGAGAGGAAGAAGTGGACAAGGAGCCAAGTGCTCATGAAGATGCGCCGGGCCCGGTAAAAAAAGGTGGGTTTGCCCTTAAAATTTATAAGTACTCATTAACTCTTGTAATGTTGTTATTGTTTATTGCCTGCTTTGCCATTCACTTACACGGCAGCCTGAAAGATTACAACCTGGAGCAGCTGGCAAATGGTAAAAACACCGTTAGTGCCGGGAAGTACATTACCGAATCGCGATTTTGGTTTGAAAGTTTTCAGAACTGGCAAAGCGAGTTTATATCCATTGCAGCTATTGTATTTTTATCTGTTTACCTGCGGCAGAAAGGCTCGCCCCAAAGCAAGCCAGTAGATGCGCCGCACTACAAAACAGGAGAATAACTAATTTACTCCTAATTTCTGCAATTCGTACAACTCTTTATACAACCCGCCGGTAGCCAGCAGTTCCAGGTGGGTGCCGGTTTGCACAATATGCCCGTCTTGTATTACCACAATTTTATCCGCATTTTGTATAGTACTAAGACGGTGAGCAATTACAATGCTGGTACGGTTTTTCATCAGGTTGTTCAGAGCTTCCTGCACCAGTTTTTCGCTGGTAGTGTCAAGGGCGCTGGT
>DASPJH010000086.1:0-2324 GCA_035628715.1 Bacteroidia bacterium | reverse complement strand
CGTATTTTGCTAATTGTTCTTTTCTTTTCTTGCTTAATCTTGCCATGGTTTAAACTCTTTTTAATGGTTAATTATTCCCACGGTGAGGTTCCGGTGATGTTAATACCCATACTGCGGGCAGTACCTGCCACCATTTTCATTGCTGATTCTACCGTAAAACAGTTCAAATCAGGCATTTTATCTTCTGCAATCTGCTTTACCTGGTCCCATGATACTGACCCTACCTTTTTACGGTTGGGTTCGGCTGAGCCTTTTTGTATCTTGGTTACTTCAAGAAGCTGTGCAGCAACGGGAGGAGTCTTCAGTATAAAGTCGAAAGACTTGTCTGAATATACGGTTATAATTACAGGTAAAATTTTACCGGCTTTATCCTGAGTACGGGCGTTAAACTGCTTACAGAACTCCATAATGTTTATACCCTTTGAACCCAAGGCAGGACCGATTGGAGGCGCGGGGTTAGCAGCGCCGCCTTTTACCTGAAGTTTTACATATCCTGTTACTTCTTTAGCCATTTTTGTATTCGTATATAATTGTCACCCACGCCACTTCTACAGTTTGGAAGCTAACTGCTAAAAGCTTTGTGTCCTTTTTCTGTTATTGTTCTTTTTCTACCTGTACGTAGTTTAATTCCAGCGGGGTACGACGACCAAAAATCTTCACCATTACCTTCAGCTTTTTCTTTTCTTCGTACACTTCTTCGATAGTTCCGCTAAATCCGCTGAAAGGCCCATCGGTTACTTTCACGGTTTCGCCTACAATAAACGGCTCAATAGCAGTTTCGCCCTTTTCAGCCTGTTCGTCCACGGTACCCAAAATCCGGGCCACTTCGTTAGCTCGTAGAGGAGTGGGGATGTCTTTAGCTCCCAAAAAGCCTACAACACCGTTTATACCTTTAATTACGGGCCCTACTTCACCCACCAGGTCTGCCTGGATGAGGATATAACCAGGATAAAAGCTGCGTTCTTTGCTTGTTTTCTTACCATTTTTTATTTGGTACACTTTTTCCATGGGAATAAGCACCTGGGGGACAAAATCTGCCAACCCAGCCCTGGCAAGCTCACTCTCAATAGAGGCTTTCACTTTTTTTTCCTGGCCGCTAATAGCCCTTACTACGTACCACTTAAAATCGTGCATCGTTAGCACCTTACGGTTATTTAAAAATTGAGTAAACCAGTTTAAGCACCTCGCTTAAACCCATATCAACCAGCCATACTACAATGGCGAAAATGAATGACGATACCAATACAAGTATGGTACTGTCCTGCAATTCCTCCCATGTAGGCCAGGTTACCTTAGTCATTAGTTCGTCGTATGACGCTACTATGTAATTTTTTACCCTTTTCATATTACCAGGATTCAGCAGGGGTACCAGGACTCGAACCCAGATCAACGGTTTTGGAGACCGCTATTCTACCTTTGAACTATACCCCTAATTTTAGGTTTTTATTAGATACAAAAATCAACCCCGCTTGCGCGGGATTGATTTTGCATCTTTTTATAAGGTTATAACCCGTGAATTACTTCACGATTTCAGTTACCTGACCGGCACCGATGGTACGTCCACCTTCGCGAATAGCGAAACGAAGACCTTTTTCCATTGCGATGGGGTGATGCAGGGTAACGTTGATGGTTACGTTATCACCAGGCATGATCATTTCAGTACCTGCGGGAAGGAATACTTCACCAGTTACGTCAGTGGTACGGAAATAGAACTGAGGCTTGTATTTGTTAAAGAACGGAGTGTGACGCCCACCTTCTTCTTTGGTAAGGATATACACTTCGCCTTTGAATTCAGTATGGGGAGTTACTGAACCGGGCTTGCAAATAACCATACCGCGACGGATGGCTTCTTTGTCTATACCACGGAGCAGCAAACCGGCGTTATCACCAGCTTCACCACGATCCAAAATTTTACGGAACATTTCGATACCGGTAACAGTTGAGCTAAGTTTCTCAGCACCCATACCAATGATATCTACTGCATCACCTGAGTTGATGATACCTCTTTCAATCCTACCGGTGGCAACAGTACCACGGCCGGTGATAGAGAATACGTCTTCCACAGGCATCAGGAAAGGCTGGTCAGTCAAACGTGGAGGAATTGGAATCCAGTTGTCAACAGCTTCCATCAAATCCATTACGGTTTGCACCCACTTAGGTTCGCCATTAAGAGCGCCCAGAGCCGAGCCGCGGATTACAGGTATATTATCACCGTCGAAGTTATAAAAACTCAACAGTTCACGGATTTCCATTTCAACAAGGTCAAGAAGTTCAGCATCGTCAACCATATCCACTTTGTTCATGAATACAACCAGCTGAGGAAC
>DASPJH010000085.1:0-5311 GCA_035628715.1 Bacteroidia bacterium | reverse complement strand
ATATTGAAGAGAATGAAATAGCTTACTACCACCGGAATATACAGCAAATGGGCAGTGTCGTCGCTTATTCCGTTGTCAAAAAGTAAAAGAACAATGTTGGATGTGACTATAAAAACCATTTTGGAAAGACCGAGCCGGTTAAGGTGGTATAGTCCCTGTCCGATGGCAAACAGCGCTACTATGCTGAAAAATATGGGTGAAAGGTGGGCGGCAACCTGGAAAGAATAGAACCCGAAACCAAATACAATAACAGCAGCCAGAAGGTTTGTAAACGAAGACAGCTGTTTACTTGCGTTCATTAATTACCTTATTATTATTTGGTTAGCGTTGGTAATGACAATAGCTATCAAAATTATATAAAAAGCTTTAGAAAAAGTATATTATTTCACGCTTTGAAGTTTTTATAATAATATCGTGCTGATAACGTAATGAACGAGTATGGAAACAGGAGAGTTTAAAGTATATACCATGGCCGAAATGGCTGCGATGGGCGAGCAGCCCGAGGTTTTGTTCTGGGTGGGATGCGCTGGCAGTTTTGATGAGCGCGCACAGAAGGTTACCAAGGCTTTTGCTAAGATTTTGCACCATATTGGCCTGAAATTTGCAATATTGGGCCAGGAAGAGACCTGCAACGGTGACCCCGCCAAGAGGGCCGGCAATGAATTTCTGTTTCAGATGCAGGCAATGACGAACATTGCAACCCTGGACGCTTATGGAATCAAGGATATAGTAACCACTTGTCCTCATTGTTTCAATACCCTTAAAAATGAATACCCTTCGTTGGGTGGAAATTACAACGTGGTTCACCATACGGCTTTTCTGCAGCGCCTTATGAACGAAGGCAGGCTGACAGTGGAAGGCGGCAGTTTTAAAGGCCGGAAAATAACCTACCACGACAGCTGCTACCTGGGACGCGCCAATGGAATATACGAGGCGCCCCGTGCACTGCTTGAAAAACTGGACGTGGAACTGGTGGAAATGAAACGGTGCAGGAGTAACGGATTGTGTTGCGGAGCCGGCGGGGCCCAGATGTTTAAAGAGGCTGAACCGGGCAAAAAAGAAATTAACGTGGAAAGGGTGGAAGAGGCGCTTACCACCAATACAGGGATAATAGCCAGCAATTGTCCCTTTTGTATGACGATGCTGAGGGATGGTGTGAAACACTTTGAAAAAGAAGACACCGTGCAGGTGCTGGATATAGCCGAACTTGTCGCCCGGGCGAAAGATTTGTGAGGCTGAAAAACCGGGCGGCGATAACTGAAATATAAACCACTACAATGCATACACTTAAAAAACTATCAGTTAACCGCCTGATGATGATTGTTGCACTCATTTTCAGCACTCTTATTTATTCATGTTCGGCCGGAGATGAAATTCTTCCTCCAGGTTCACAGCCGCCTTATGAAAACCCTCAGCCTGGTACCAGGCCGGGACCCTCCGACCCAAATGATCCTGAGGCAGGGTTTGTAAACTATGTTATCCCCCAAGGGGCCCAAAACTGCCTGCAAAGCGGTATAAGGCCTGTTTCAGGGGATAGTCTTGTATTCCAGGTAAAGTTTGACAATTCAGCCGTTTATACCTCTGTCAACCCTGGTAACCAGGAAGACATCAATAAGCTTTTTGGCTTTAGCGATTGCGGCACCCAGCACCACCAAAACAGCGCCCGTTTTGGCTGGAGATATTATAACGGCAATATTGAGCTGCTGGCCTACACCTATTCAGAAGGCGCCCGCGCTCATAAGCTGCTATCGTCTGTGTCAGCCAATGTAGTATATACCTGTACGCTGGTGTCAAAACCATCCGGATACGTATTTTATATTAATGGCCAGGAGCTGGCAGTAATGCCACGCGGCTGCAACAGCGGCCAAAAGTTCAGGCTATACCCATACTTTGGTGGCGATGAGCATGCTCCTCATGAAGTGAGCATTAAGATTAAAGAGATTAGGAATTAAGAATAAAACCTGCTGTTCTAAATTGCTTTCAGGTGACTGCTATATGTTATTATGAACCGGATTAAAATCCAGCCGGGGGTTTCAACCCCGGCCATTGCAGCCATAATTCGAACAACAGGTTATAAAGTAAAAAGTACATTATACTGTATACTTTAGTACTCTATACCTCCCAATACCGTAACTTTGCAAAAATTTTTAAAGATAAACTGATTTATGGCTTCATATCCTGAAATGCTGGTTGCGCCGATGCGCAAAGAGCTTACCGATAACGGCTTTACCGAGCTCCTCACACCTGAAGAAGTGGTAAATGCCATTGAGAACAAACAAGGCACCTCGCTGGTGGTAGTAAACTCCGTTTGCGGATGCGCTGCCGGCTCGGCACGCCCCGGCGCTTTAAAGTCGCTGGCCGCCGACAAAAAACCAGCCAACCTGTACACCGTATTTGCCGGCATGGAAACCGACGCGGTAAACAAAGCCCGCGAGTATTTTATGCCCTATCCGCCATCATCACCTGCTATGGCTGTATTTAAAGACGGCCAGCTGGTGCACTTTATTGAACGCCACCATATTGAAGGCCGCTCAGCCGATATGATTGCCGAGCACCTCAAAGGCGTATATAACCAATACTGCTAAGCAATTATCCATTGTTGATAATACGGAAAGGGGCCTGAAAAGCCCCTTTTTCTTTTCAGGCCGGAACCGTTTGTCGGAATTTAAACCTGTTTTAAACAGATAAGCCGCTTAGGTGTTAAAACAATTCTATAGTTTTGAGTAGCTGACTATGAAAAGAATTTATACCGTTTTATTAAGCCTTTTAGTTTTTTTAAATGCCCATTCACAGGATTTCGGAAGTTTCCTCGATTCCCTTTACCAGCAAAACGAATACTTTAAGCTCAGGAACGTATTGCAGCACAACCCCGGAAAAGCGGATAGACTAAGGGAAAAATATTACCAGGCCCTGCTGGACAATAAATTTAACCATCCGCAGCAATCGGCGGCAGCTATTAATGACCTGTTTACAGAAAACAACCTGTCTGATTCGCAAAAAACCGACCTTTATAAAGCACAGGTTTTTAATTACCTGAACCAATACGACTATAAAAAAGCCGGTGAATGGGTGGAAAAAGCTATGCAACATGCACTTGCAAGGGGAGACTCATCTACCTATGACGGATATAAAAATGTAAAAAATATAACCGACGGCCTGGCAGACGCCCCGCCGCAATCTATTGACAAGCACGGGGACATTACCATGAAATATAAAAGGGATATTGCCGGGCTTATACGGCTGCCTGTATGGGTAAACGCGGCTACTGAAAGCACTCCTTACATTTTTGATTCGGGGGCCAATATTTCGGTAATAACAGAAAGCGAGGCCAAAAAAATTAATTTTAAATATTCATCCGGCGGGCTGAAAGTAAAAGGAGTAGGAGGGCATAATATAGAATCGGGCATTGGCGTGGCCGACAGTTTTAAAATTGGCTCCATTACCCTGCGTAATGTGGCGTTGCTGGTACTGCCCGATGAAACGCTTACCGCCCGTTTTTTATTCCTGAAATACAGCATTAAAGGAATAATAGGATTCCCGGTAATGCAGCAGCTTAAAGAAATACAAATTACCAAAAAACAAATAACCGTGCCTGCCGTAACCACCCCGGATAATAGCAACAACATGGCGCTTTCAGGGTACTCGCCCGTTATTTTAATGCGCACGGAAAAAAACGACAGTGTAAATTTTGTGTTTGATTCAGGCGCTAAAATCACCCTGCTGTTTAATACCTTTTATAAAAAATATAACTATTTATTTGATCCCGGGTTGAAAACCAAAACCATGACCGTGATTGGTGCAGGCGGCAGGAAAAAAATAAAGGTAAAAAAGCTGAAACGCCTGCCGCTTACTACCGGCGAATCAAAGGCGACATTAAAAAAGGTAGCCGTTTATATGGATGATTTTGATATTAATGTGGATTACCTGGGAATTATAGGCCAGGACTATATACAACAGTTTAAAGGGCTGACCATGAACTTTGAGTATATGTACATAAAGCTTGAAAACTAACCGCCCGGCTTTAGAATAAAATAAATTCCTGTTTATGACATTTTCGTGACTTTCCCGCATGCCGGTATTGCGTTTAGCTGGTAATTACTCTTAATATTTTACCACTATGCAAGTACGACACGAAATGACCGACAAGATCCGCAGGATGCGCCCCACTTTTTATTTTTTAGGCCTGTTGATTGGCCTTTCTGCTACTCTGGCTGCCTTTAGGTGGGAAATAACCACTGAAACGGTGAAGGTGCCTTTAGAAGTATTAGACTCTTCCGAAGTAATTGAAATGATAGATTTTAAATTTATTGAAGAAAAAGAGCACGAAAAAACAACAAAAACTAAACTGATACCGCCTGATCCGAACGTGTTTAAACCTACCGAAAAAGAAATAGTTATTGACACAGGTTATACTGAAAAGGTAGTGACCAATCCTTTTACTGGTGATAAATTTGCAAAGCCTGATTCGGGTTTGGGTGGCCCTGAAGTGTTTCCGGACGGTAATTTAATAATAGGCGACCCCAGCCACTTCCCTTATTTTGAAGGAGGGGATAAAGAGTGGGCTGATTTTATCAATAAAAATTTAATCGTTCCCGGAATTGTACGGGAAATGAATCAGTCTTCGGTCAATATCGTAATTAAATGTGTGGTAGAGAAAGACGGCAGCCTCAGCAACTTTTCCATTGCTAAAGACGGCGGGTCTGTTGAGGCAGCGGAAGCATTTATCGAAACTCTTAAAAAATCGCCTAAATGGGTGCCCGGTTACCAGGGACCACGGCCAGTAAGGGTATATGTTTATGTTCCCCTTAAAATTAAATTAAAATAGTTACCTATTCCAATACTGAAAGCTTCATGCTGTAACCATTAATAGTTACGCAGTATACACCGGCAGGCAGGTTGTTAATATCCAACTGGTATTTATGGCTGCCTGCTGTTTGTTTTTCCAGCTTTACCGATGAAATTACCTGTCCGGTTATATTAGTAATTTCAACAGTAACATCCATTTCGGTTATAATTTCATAATTAACGGTAACATTTCCTGCCGCTGGGTTAGGATAAACCGAGGCAGCCTGAACGCCCGGCGCTACCGTTGCAGCCGATGCAATGGCAGAAAAAGCGGTATTAATAGCCCCTTCTATTTCGGCTGAGTTTCCAGCCAGGTTGTTATTTTTATTAAAAAACACGGTATGTCCCGGCCCGCCTGCTACCACCACTTTGGGCATACCGGCTGAGCCGTAAGCGCTCATGGAAATAGAAGCATCTGAGAAGGTAGCCGTGGGAATAACATTATTGGCAGCGGCCCAGCTGTTTA
>DASPJH010000084.1:0-4523 GCA_035628715.1 Bacteroidia bacterium | reverse complement strand
CGGCTGGTACTCGCGGACTTTTTTTGCGGTAAAGGATGGAGTAAGGATAAATGCACGGGCATACCTGAAATTATGCAGCGGTAGGGCCACCTGCCGACTCCACGCAATATGATGAGATAAAGAATGTTCATCCGGGACGGGGTGCCCGTTTTGACTCACTGGATTACGGGACGTATTACATACTGTTAAAAGCAGGGAACGATACCACCGATGCGATGATGGAAATTACCCCGAACACATTACAGCAATTTGAGGTGTCGCTACCTTTCAGATAATATGAATGAGCCAATAACATTTGATGCCCTCTTAGTTCCCGCAGGTGATGGGGGAGGAGTATACGCCGAAATACCCTTCAGCGTGGAAGAAGTGTATGGCATTAAAGGCCAGCTAAAGGTAAAGGCTACTATTGACGGTGTGCCTTACCGAGGGTCGCTGGCCAATATGGGCGGTGGGTGCCATGTGCTGGGCGTTTTAAAAGCCATCAGGGAGAAGATTGGTAAGCAGGTAGGCGATACGGTGCATATCACCCTGGAACGG
Source organism: Bacteroidia bacterium (assembly GCA_035628715.1). Classification (GTDB taxonomy): domain Bacteria; phylum Bacteroidota; class Bacteroidia; order UBA8524; family UBA8524; genus SB11. The sequence goes on along the minus strand of DASPJH010000084.1, from coordinate 3,986 downwards.
GATACTGAAGAGCGGGTGGTGGAAATACCTGAAAAACTGCAGGAGTTATTGGATAATAATCCCACTTACAAAGCGTTTTTCGACAGTTTGTCATATACCAACCGCAAGGAATACGCCCGCTGGATAGCCAAGGCCAAACGCGAGGAAACCCTGCAAAGCCGCCTGCAGCAAACCCTTGAAAAGCTAATGAAAGGCAAAAAGAACCCAACAGAAAAGTGACACCCAAACTTTTGCCCGGTTTTTGAGTAAATTGCAGTATGAAAAAGTATGTGATTTCAGTGGAGGATGATTATCCTATTGAAAAACTAAAAGAAAAATTCATAGAAGTAATTCCTTTAGATGAAATAACAAACTCGCCAGCAACCAGAGCTAAGGATTACGGAGCGAACAATAAAATTGTTACCACTGAACGTTACGAAGAGTTAAAAAAACAGATTAAAAACTAATTTTTTTAAAGGTAAGCGTTAGAATAAAACGTTGAATGAAATCCTACAGGATATATGTGGATGACAGTATTACGGAAGAAGAATTAAAGAAAATTCTTGGTGATAAAATTATTCTGGAAGATGAAAATAAACTGCCACCTGCCACAGATGGAAAAAAACTCGCTAAATTATTGCGAAAAATAGTAAATGAAGGTGGGTTAACATCCTTTCCCAAGGATATTGATGGTATTATAGAGTGGCAGCGTGAACAACGAAAAGACAGAAAATTGCCGTTTAGGGATGAATGAATTTTGGGATACCCTTCGTGATATACTCTGTTCAATTTTTACTAAAGATAATTGGACATATATACTACCAATAATAACATTTCTTTTAGGGATAATTTCAGCAACACTTAATGAAAAATGGAAGTTAAACAGGGATCTTAAAAATTTGCGCCAAATGTTCTTACGGTATGAGAAATCCTTTAAGGAGTCTGTTGAAAAGCAAATAGTCAGTTATCATGAACTCTTGAGAGAACTACAAGATTTAAAAGATTTTCGTGTTGTCCAATTCAATAAAATGGCATTTAATTATGATTTTTTTGATGCTTTAAATAAGGAACGGCTTTTTATGGCATTGAATAAAAAGAAAATAGACTTATACGCTTTTTTTCAGTTACACTCATTCTTTAGAAAAGTTGAAGGCGAAATGAGCAACATTTATTTGGATGCAATGGATAAGTTTAGAGGACTATCAGATAAATGGAATTCGGGTTTAATAGTAATGCATGATTTTATTAGTACTGTCAATGCAAGCAATACGACTTTTACCGAAGATGAAAAAAAGGAATTGTTGCGAATTTATAATAATAAAGAGATCAATCAGAAAAGTAACCTCACGGAGTTCAATGAGAAAATGGTTCAACCTTTTTTTAATTTCTTAATTAAAAAATATAACTCGATTAAAGGTGTAGATCCAGAGTTGTATAAGATTATTAAGGATTTGCAGATTATAAACGGAGTTTACTCAGAATTTATTTTTTTCAAAAACGACTATATTAATATAATAAAATTAAATATTGAAATACTCAATAGTGTTTCAGTTTCAAATAACGATACTACTAAATGAACTACCCTCACAACATAGAAGAAAAACTGGGGTTTGATATAATACGCGAAAAGATACGCTACCGCTGCTTGAGCTCGCTGGGGGCTGCATTTGTTGATAAAATGAAATTCAGCAATGCTCACCACGAAATTACCCGCTGGCTGGCGCAAACCGATGAATTTATCCGCATACAGCAGGCTGAAAATAATTTTCCGTCGGATAATTATATTGATGCTACCATACATTTTAAATACCTGGGCATTGAAGGATTTTTCCTTTCTGAGCACCAGTTGCACGATATACGCCTGTCGCTGTCCACGTTCGGACAAGTGGCTAAATTCGTAAAATTAAAAGGCGATAAATATCCCCAGTTAGTTGAATTATTTAAAGATGTTGACTTTGATGATAACATCATCCGTAAAATCGACCGTATTTTGGATAAAGAAGGCAATATAAAGCCTTCGGCATCGCACGAATTGCTGGATATTGAAGCCAGTATAGTGGAAGTAAACCGCGAGCTTACCCGCAAAATCAACAGCATATTCAAACGTGCACAAAACGAGGGCTGGGCGGCTGAAACCGATATAACCGTTCGTGATAACCGGATTGTTATTCCCATCCTGGCTGAACATAAACGTAAAATACCCGGGCTGGTGCACGATGAATCGGGCACGGGCCATGTGTATTACATTGAGCCTACCGAGGTGCTGGACCTGAACAACCAGCTTCGTGAATACCAGATAGAGCGCCGCCGCGAGATTGAACGGATATTAAAGCAGGTTACTGCTGAAATAACGCCTGAAGTACCTGTGCTAACCGGCTACTACCAAAAGCTGGGTATTATTGATTTTATCAGGGCCAAGGCCAGCTTTGCCGGGCAAATAAACGCCGTTGTTCCATCAGTGCATAATAAAACCGCTTTTGTTTGGAAAAAGGCCTATCACCCTTTGTTGTGGATCAATCACAAAGCGCAGGGGCTGGACATAGTGCCGCTGGATGTTGAAATGAATGCTGAAAGACGCATACTGGTTATTTCCGGTCCCAATGCCGGAGGTAAATCCGTAGCATTGAAAACGCTGGGGTTGCTGCAATACATGGTGCAGTGCGGAGTTCCTGTGCCTATGCACGAGAAATCGGAAGTGGGGCTCTTTAACGAGGTATTTATTGATATTGGGGATGAGCAGTCGCTGGATAACGATTTGAGTACTTATAGCTCGCACCTCACCAATCTCAAGCATTTCATCAACCTGGCAGACAGGAAAACCCTGTTTTTAGTGGATGAAATGGGTACCGGTACCGATCCTCAAATAGGTGGCCCTATGGCCGAGGCTATTCTGGAAGAACTGAACCAGTCCAAAGCGTATGGTATTGTTACCACGCACTTTAGTAACCTGAAGGTATTAGCGAATAATACACAGGGTATGGCCAATGCCAGCATGGCGTATGATACGGAGAATTTGCGTCCGCTGTTCCGGCTGGAAATTGGTAAGCCCGGCAGCTCGTTTGCTTTTGAAGTAGCTCAGAAAATAGGGCTGCACAAAAAGGTGCTGGACAAGGCCAAAAAGAAAGTAGGCACTAAGCAGAAAAACGTAGATGAGCTGATTGTGCAGCTGGAAAAAGAGCGCAACGATGTAAACGAGCTTCGCGAGAAGCTGGAGCAGAAGCAGTTGCATTTGGATAAAATGATGCAGCACTATGCCCAGTTGCGGGATGAAATTGAAGTGAAGAAGAAAGACATTATCCGCAAGGCTAAAGAAGACGCACTTGAAATTATCAGCCAGAGTAACCAGGTAATTGAAAATACCATCCGCACGATAAAAGAAACCAAAGCCGAAAAAGAGCGCACCGAAAAAGCCCGCCAGAAGGTGGAGGAGAAACGGGAAACTTTGCAGCGTGCGGTGGAAGAAGAGAAAGTGACTATCCTTCCTTCCGCGGACTTTAAAGAAGGCGATACAGTGCGCATTAAAGGCCAGTTTGTGCCCGGCGAAGTGATTAGCGTGAAAGGTAAAAAAGCCGTGGTGGCTTATGGCGACCTGCGCACCAGCGTTGAGCTTACCCGCCTGGAGAAAATCTCTATTAAAGAAGCTAAAAAGCTGAAAGAGGCTTTTAAGGGCATTGATATGAACGAGAAAATGACAGAGTTTAACCCTGAGATTGACCTGCGGGGCAGGAGGGGAGACGAAGCCCTTACCGAAATAATGACCTTTATTGACCGCGCCATTATGCTGGGTTTTGACCGCCTACGCATAGTGCACGGCAAGGGCGACGGGATCCTTCGCAAGCTGCTGCGTGAAAACCTGCGCAAACTGCCGGCCATCCAGTCCATCGAAGACGAACATATTGAAATGGGCGGACAGGGAGTGAGTATTGTGACGTTGAAGTAAATCGTTCCCCGAAGCGTCCTCGCTTCGGGAAGCAGATAATTTAAGCCTCCCGGCTTACTTTAAAGCT
>DASPJH010000083.1:0-2773 GCA_035628715.1 Bacteroidia bacterium | reverse complement strand
CAATAATTTAGTGCTGTTTGCCCTGCTAATACTAGGGGGTTGTATAATTAACTCCATAATTTGCGCCTCGTTTGCCATGGCTGAGCACCGCTACCTGGCAAGGCTGATATGGCTGATACCTATGGCCGCCTCGGTTTTTGTATGGAAAATGATTTTAGTAAAAAACCAGCCAACACCCCGGAATGATTGAGCTGTTCAGGAAGAAAGATATTCCCGCCATACTGCTTTTTGTAATAGCAGTATTGCTGCTGGTGTGGTTTTTCACCGCTAAACTGCTGATATTTTATAAACTGGGCTACCAAAGCGATTTATACAGTCACCTTGGCATTGCCCGCGGCTGGTTGACGGGCCGCCCGGTAGGGCACGAAAACCAGTACGGCGACCATACCCGACTGCACAATTATTATTTTGATTTGTTGATGGGGCCTTTTGCCTTATGGTGGGGTGCATACGGTATATTTATTTTCCAGTTCATCGTTTATCTTATAACCCTTTGGTATACTTTTCCGGTACTGTACAAGGCTGCCTCAACCATACATAAAAAGGCCATGGTAGCCTTTTTTTACATCGTGATTTTTTGTGGGCCCATTGGTTTTTTCCTGTACGACAACCCGCATTACGGCTTCCACGTGGAGATGATGTACATACCACTGGGGTTTATGTTTGCCATTTCGCTTTACAAAAAACAAACATGGGTATCTGTGCTTACCGGCATCCTTATGGTGAGTACAAAAGAAGACGGCCCGGTAATAGCGGCCTGCATCCACCTGATGTACCTTACGCTGGAATGGATTACCGGAAAACTGGCTACCCGGCAATGGCTTGCCAGGTGTACGCTATGGGGACTGCTTTGGGTAGCCGTGTTTATTGCCGGGCTGCTGTATATTAAAGCGCGTAATGGAGGTAACGGCGGCCGTGTGGAAGCTTCGTTTGAAACATTTTATAACCGCAGGCCAGGCGAAACAGCCACCTATTTTTCAACGGTTTTCAGGCATTGGTTTATGCTGCAGCTGCCGTTGTTTTGCACCCTGCTGTTTTTTCGTGTGGTCAACTGGCGTATTTGGGCAGCCTGGCTGGCGTTCTCTCTGCCGGTTATTGCGGTTAACCTTATATCGGGGTTTGTGTACTGGCCCCATACTTTTTTCTCAATTACATGGGTACCCAGGTTTTCTCTTACGTTTGCCCTGTACCTGTCGCTATTGTCCTACTGCATATTATTTGTCAGTCGAAACTGGTTCAGGCCAAAGGGCTTTTCAGTTTTAATGTTTTTACTGGTCGGTGCTCTTTTCCTGCGTTGGCAATACACCCTGTTGCAGGTTTATGCCGGGTATGCGCTGCATTATTCCGGCAAGCTTGTTTATACCGACCCACACCCGGACGATTACTATAAACACTGGGCGGAAGTGAAAAGGGTAAGAGATGTGCTGCCCGATAATTACCCGGTATCCCCGCCCAACCAGCTTTTTGGGTATTTTCATAAGCAGGATTATATATGGACAGGAGCCTTACATGGTGGCTATGTAAAGCCCCGCATGATAATTATTGACGAAACAAACGCCCAGCACCTGGATATCCGTTACCTTAGGCCTCCTGTCGATTCAGTCATTACTGAAAAAGTAAAGTACTACTTCGTGGCTGAAGACCGCCATTATTTAATTGAGGCGGGTATTACCGAAAGATGATTACCCTGATAAAAAACCGCGACTACAAGGGACTGGCGCTTCTGTTTTTTTGCCTGTTGGGGCTGGTTTGGTTTTTTTTCGTAAAGCTGGACTTATTTAATAAACTGTTCTATCAGTCGGATTTATTTTCGCATATACAGATAAGCCGCACCTGGCTGGAAGGCCGCCCTGTAATGCATGAAAACAATTACGGCTACCACGGCAGGCTGCACAATTATTTTTTTGATTTACTGATGGGCCCCGCAGTAAAAGCCTGGGGTGGCTTCGGGATATTTATCATCCAACTTTTACTATATATATGGGCGTTGCTGTATACCTTTCCTTATATTTACAGCCATTCAAAAAATAAATTTAATGCCGGTTTATTTTACTTTATTATTTTCTTAGGCCCTTATGCCTTTTGGTTGTACGACGACCCATGGTTCGGCTTTCATACTGAAATGCTGTACATACCGCTGGGGTTTATTTTTTTTATTTCGTTAGTAAGACAGCAAGCCGTTATATCGGTAATATGTGGCCTGCTAATGGTGCTCGTAAAAGAAGACGGCGCTGTGGTGGCGGCCTGCCTTCACCTGTTTCATTTGTCAGCCCGGAATTCATCCAATGCAATAAGCACCCGGAAATGGCTGGGTAAATCACTCTTTTGGGGTGTTTTTTGGCTGGTGGTTTTTATTGCCGGAATTATCCTGTTAAAGTATAAAAACAACTTTGGACCCGACCGTATAGGCAAAGCCTTTAAACAAGTTCAGCAGGATGCTTCGCTTAGTCTTCTGCAATACCTGTTGTCCATTTTTAAAAGCTTTGGATTGCTTCTGTTGCCATTAGCGGTGTTTATTATGTACCTAAAGCCCCTGCGCAAAGTCCTCCTATGGTGGCTGCTGTTCTTAGTTCCTGTAATTATTGTCAGCCTTGTTTCCGGCTTTGTATACTTTCCACAGCTCGATTTTTCACTTACCTGGGTACCCCGCTTTTCTATGGTGTTTACCCTGTTCCTGGCGTTAAGTGCATGGATACTTATAAGTGGCAGGAATGGATGGTTCAGCAACCCCAAAATGGCCATTGCCGGGGGAGTTACTGTGGGCATTGGGTTG
>DASPJH010000082.1:0-3053 GCA_035628715.1 Bacteroidia bacterium | reverse complement strand
GTGTTCTTCGCCCTCTGGACCTACCATTGCATACAGCCAGTAGCCGCCCTCGGTAAAGTTCATCGTTTTGGTTTTTGCTTTCCACGGTTTGGGTGCCCACCATTGGTCAAGCACCTGGCTGTTGGTCCATGCTTCCCACACTTGCGAAAGCGGGGCGGCAAACTCACGTGTTACTTTGATTTTCCTGTTGGCCTTGTCAACGTTAAAATCCATTAAAAGATTGTTTTTCATAGCGTTTGTTATTTTTGATATAACAAAGGTAAAAGAGATTTGACTTTGGGAAGAGGTATAAAAATGACAATTAAGGGGGGAAGATACGCCAATAACCGGCCAGCGCTAGCTGCCCCGCAGCACAGCCGTGCGAACAAATAACCCGGGGTAGTCTACCACGAGTCCCTGCTCGTCCACTGTTATAGTCGCCTCAAAATCGTTGGGCACATTCTGGTAGTGATACCGGGTGGCCGAAAGCCGGGTGTATTGCTGGCGCACGCAACCGGTTGTGCGGTTCAGCAGGTCGCAATAAATTACCTGTATTTCCTGCGACTGGCCGTCGTGCAGGTTCAGCTTGCGTATGGGGAGGGTATTGGTAAACGGCGTAAGCGGGACGTCAATATCCATACACCCGTCAAACTGCGGGGCCGCCAGGCCGTTCAGCAGCCAGTTGCCTTTGCCTTCGCTTTCCAGCCGCAGGGTGTCGGTGGTATTGCCGTGCCGGCAGGTAATTTCAACCCGCCCAGTTTCCCAATGCGGGTTGGTTAGTATGTGGTAGTCCACCCGGTAAATTCTTTCTTCGTACAGCCCGATGATGACAGAGGTGATTTCCATGCCGTTGCCGGTATCATTCACCAGGCAGTTTTCCAGTGAATAATAGGCGCGGCCGGTAAACAGGATGTTGGTTGGCATAGTATTTACCCTAACAAGTGGGTATTTTTGATGTTTGTTACTGCCATGTGCCGCTACGGAATGTTATCCTAGTAAGGCTCATTCGAAGGGTAGAAGCACAAAAAAGCCTTAAAAGCTGCTGGATGGGGAAGATAAAAGAGGTGGAGGAGCGGATATTTAAATTAAGATGATTTATTATGGCTAAACGGAGCAGGAAAACAGTAATTATACTAGTTTGCATTATCGGAGTTCTTGCAATAGTTCTTGTTGGTGACTTGTTATTAAGGTTTACGTTGAAAAGTCTTGTTTTCCAAGAAATAGTATTTTCCTGTCTCATGCTAACCGTTGCTATATCTTCGATTCCGGCGGTAATTTTACAACTTGGGATACTTCGGTCTTTGAAGTATGGTGGAACGAATAATAACATCGATCAATTATTTTTAAATAAAATAAGGTATAAATCTCGGTTAATGATATGGATAGGCAGTGGAGTTTTCGGCATTTCTATTATCCTGCTTGCAGTGCAAATTCTAAAAGTTACAATTAGCAACCAGGTTATTAAACTAACGTCCATTTATCCTGATCAGCACACCGTTTTTTATCACAATTATGGTGTTTCAGCGATTATTTTTTTTGTCGGCTTACACATAGTTGTGGATACATACAGAAGTAAAAAATTGAGGAGGCTTAGGAATAATGATTGCTAGAGAATATCTACTAATTATTCACCCTCTCATACTCCTCCAAACAGCTGTCCAGTGGCCGCCCTTGTTTGTGGATGCAGTCGCAGAAATCATAGCAGGCATCCGGGTTATTAGTGTCGGGGCATTGCGAGCGGCAGTCTTTCAGGGTATTGCGGGGCATCAACTCGCACGAGGTGAAAAGCAGTATCAGTAAAACCAATACATATCCTGCCGGTATAAGCAACCTGTTCTGCATAGGTAGGCGCAATTCAAAGTATAATCGTATCCTTTTTAAAAACAGATTTTAATTTATCGTAATCCCAGCACAATAAATACAGGTTGGCCAGCACCATCAGCGGGGATGTAACCCACGAGCCTTCAAACCGTACCGAAAGCGTAAGGATATAGATATTTAAAATTATGGGAAAATAAATAAGGGCGCCCAGGGTGGCCGTCCGCGGAAAAAGCAGCAGGCAGGCGGCCACCACCTGCACCACGCCGACAAAATTGTAGTAAAAGCCGGTGCGGTAAAACGCATACAGGTAATGACCCATGGGGTGGTCAACAGTGAGCGAGGTGAACCGCTCGCCCGCTATTTTTACATACCCCGAGGGCAGGAAACCCACTGCCAGGCTAACCCGGCAAAACAGGGTGAAATACCACAGCCGCTTTTGCTGCTTTAGTTTTGCATGAGCGCGCGTAAGAGGTTCAGAAAATTGCATACGTTTTAATTCCACATAGTACCGGCCAGTCCCAGCACTGTTCCCAGCCATAAAGAAATCACAAAACCAAATATGCCTATCATAACGGCTAATAATTTCCAGCCGCCCTGCAGGTCCAGCCGCTGCATAAACGAAAAAAAGGCGGCACCACCTGCGGCGGCTATCGGGGTTACCAGTAAAGGGCGCACCTGCCAGTGCTCGGGCCATGCCGGGTTGGGGTTGTCAACGCCAAATACAAAAACGCTGATGAGTGCCAGGCCAATTCCGCCGCCTATTAGCATGGCTTTAAGGTACGACGAAGGCTGGAAATGCTGTGATGTCAATGGGTTTTTCGTTGTCATATTAATAGTTTAAGTGTTTTAAAAAGAACTTTGAAGCACAAAGTGTAACAGCAAAAAAATTCGCCGCTTGATATGGCTGTAGGGAGCGCGAATGCCGCAGTCTTTTTCATTGTCAAAAGCACTTTGTGATGCAAAGTTACAAGAAAAAATTTTCTTTCCAAGAGTAAAAAAACCGATCGGGTTAAAATCCTGAAACACAGGTGGAAGACCGGCCTACACATAAAACATGAGGATTAACGGCGTTACATGTTTCTTACCGGACCAAGCTAATTTTCCATATTTTATTATTTGACTTCGGCAGCACGCTCCTTTTTATGGGTGATTGCAATCCCTTACATCCGAGATTTTAAGTTTTCGGTCAAAAGTTATAAATTTCTGACATCTTGTCTTGTTAATAAGTTATCTGTCTAGTAATCTGCACATAA
>DASPJH010000081.1:0-2417 GCA_035628715.1 Bacteroidia bacterium | reverse complement strand
CGGCCTGTACCTCAGTAGTCTGGGTAGCTTCGTCCCATAACGAATAAAACCCCGAAGGCTGGCCGTTTACATGCAGCTGCTGGCGTTTGGCTTCCTCAGCCAGCGCAGGGAACCATTTCATAAAATATTCAGTAATCTCCGCCACATTCATCATTTGTTTCGGGGCGGCCAAAAAATTCTGGGGGCCAAATTCGGTTTCAACTATATCGTAGGGTATCATAATTATCCTTATAACACCAGTTTAGCATAAAAGTTGGGAGGCATAATGTTTAATAACTTTTGAAAGTTAACCAAACGGTACGCTAACGGCCATTAAAGTAGTTATACCCATATTCCTTTTTTGTAAGCAGGCAGCATATTAAGCCAAAGGCAGGAGAAAACAGGAGGGATAGAAAAAATGCCCGCCAATAGCCTATTTTTCTTTTTGCTCCAATATATTTTGCTATCAAATGGGCAGCTGCTATATATAATGGAAGTAGAAATATCATTTGTTTTATTTAAAAAGAAATTCCCAGCAGCATTCCTGCACGTGGCGTAACAGCACGTTTTACAGGGAAAAACAGTTTTTGGTCAACGTCATTTACGTTGGCACTGTTTAACGGCACGGTAGGACCCCCGCCAAAATAAAGGTCAAAAAAGAAATTTTCGCTTAAATAACTTCTCGCACCCATTATTACGCCAAAGTTGGCCGAGCTTCCCTTGGCTACATAGCTGGCGGGCTTTCCGGCAATATCAAGCTTAATATTCCTGTAAGTGAGAAACCCGCCTAAATAATATCGTAAAGACCCTTGGACAGGCCGGGTGAAAAGGTATTGTAAATCAATCTTGTAAGCTTCCAGGTTACTGGCTTCATCACTGTGCAGATTGGCTCCTTCAGAAATATAATAGGCAAATAAAACCCTGAAGTTTTCTTTGTTGTTATTAAAAACTCTGCCATAGCCTACTTCAAAACCGCTGATAAAAAATGTAAACGGGTTTAAAAGAAATTCTTTTTTAAATGTATTTCTTGCAGAATCCTTAGCACCAAAGCTGTACTGAGCAGAAGCCTTAACTGAGAGTAAAAAGAGCACTGCGATAATTAAACTATTTTTCATAGCTGGTTTTAAAAGGTGATTCCTACACTAACGCCTAACCGTGGATTAATAGATCGTTTATAAGGCAGAATGGTGCCGCGGTGAATATCATCCACATTGGAGCCATCTAACGGAATGGTAATGCCACCACCACCAAAAACATCCACAAAAACATGCTGTTTAAAATACTGCCTCACCCCAAGTATGAGGCCAGGGCTGGCGGCAAGCGCGCGCGCTTTATAATTGGAGGTCAAAATAACACTTGAGTTTACCGATGTGCGGGTAACCTGAGCGCTAAGCGATTTAATTATACCATAAAAGCCATAGTAATACTGTAAGGTTGTTACAGTAGAGAACATTTTTGCATACTGAAACTCAAACCGGAATTGCTCCATGTCCTTATACTTTACAATGGGAACAGGCTGCCCGAAGCCGTTCTGGTCATCATTACCGTTGTATACGCCCGCTTCGCCACTAAAATAATATCCCCCGTAAAAGCGGTAGTAATTATTTTTTTCGTCGCATTTACCGTACCCTATCTCAAAACCGCTAATTGTAAATGAAAGTGGATTAAGCATAAAATGGCGGTGCGGAATGGGCGGTGGTAACAGTGCAGGCTCATCTGGTTCTTCTTCCTCGTCCTCGTCCTCGTCCTCCTCCTCCTCTTCTTCCTCTTTCACCTTTTTTAATTTGGGTTTCCTCTTTTTTTCTACGGTTTCCTGTTTTTCTTCTTCCTCATCATCTTCCACCTGGGCATTGCAAAGCATTATGCCCGGCAGCAAAAACAGCAGCAGCAGTAAATACCTTTTCATAGTTTTATGATTATTTTTTAAAGATATATAATTTTTAAAAAATACAATATCCTGCCGGAAAAAGATTTAACCTGAAAATCTATTTCTGCAGGAAAGGTATTTTAGTAACCTGGGCCTTTATAGCCTTGTCACGGATATTAATAAATATCTCCGTTCCTGGTTTTGAGAATTCAGTTTTTACATATCCCATACCAATTGCTTTATTCAGGCTGGGAGACTGCGTGCCCGAGGTTACCTCACCAATGGTGTTACCCGCTGCATCCTGAATTGGATAGTGCTGGCGGGGTATACCGCGGTCTATCATTTCAAAGCCTACCAGCTTGCGCTTTACTCCTTCTTCTTTCAGCCTTTTGTGATAATCCGATGAGATAAAATCTTTGGTAAATTTGGTTATCCAGCCTAAACCGGCCTCAATAGGTGAAGTGGTATCGTCAATATCATTACCGTACAGGCAAAAACCCATCTCAAGGCGCAGGGTATCGCGGCAGCCCAAACCACAGGGAGCAATTCCAAACTCTTTTCCGGCTTCAAA
>DASPJH010000080.1:0-2424 GCA_035628715.1 Bacteroidia bacterium | reverse complement strand
AATTATTTTCAGTTATTTTTATTGTAATTATACTGCAGGTATACCTTAGCGCCTGTAATAGCACCTTTATTTACCGATACTTTAAAGTGACTGATTTTGTGACGGAAATCGTCTGAAGTTTTATTCCAGTTCAGTATCATTTCGGCTTCATCAGCACTGCACAGGCCCAGGTTAATAAGCTTGCCCAGCATCATTTGTTCAGCCATGTCCTGGCCGTCAGCTTTTGAAATAAACAGGCCGATACCATAAGCATCCAGCGCTTTTCCATTTTCAAACTGGAATCCTATATCTGCTAAATCGCTTAAAGCAAGCAGCTCGTTAATCACTGATTCAGCTTGTGGCTGTAGTGATAATCCCATGTTTTGAATATAAGGAACCAGTTTGCAAGTATTCAGCACCTCTACAACCAGCCTTAAATCATCGCCACGGCTTTTCATTATTCCCACATAACCGGGATAGCCAGCACCGGTGGCAAGGCTTATGGCATGCTGCATGGCGGCAATATTCTCCTGCGTGTGGTGAGGAGTTCCAACGGCTGCAATTAAATTATTCAGGTGTTGCTGCCAGTAACCGATACCCGCATTGGCGTTATTTAAAATATGCACATGAGCCTGGTGCAGATCAAGAAATAGCGCAGGAGTAGAGTTAAAATTTTCAGTGCCGGTATCGTATTCAAACCAGTAATTCAGTACATTTTTTACACTATTTAAACCGGCAGGGCCTTGTGTGCCTTCACTTTTTAACAGTTTAGGCTGCGCATTAAATATTTTATTTACTGCTTCGGTATTATCCGTTTTTATAGCTACAGTAAAATCAACCTTTCCGTTTGAACCGAGGTGAATTTCAAACCCACCCTGCGGAATGCCGGCAAACTGGTTGCTGATATTTAAAATATTATTTTTTGAATTTTCATTAATCAGCCCGTGAAGATGATTTATGGTGTGGACTACTAAAGTATCGTGTGATGCATTTTGTGTCATTTGAATTAAATTTTTAAATGTGAATTAATAAATATCTGCTACCCAGTTGAAAGCGGATTTTAATGCATCGGCCACCTGGTTGGCTGCATAACCAATGCCCTGTAAAATTTTACCTGCTGCTTCAGCGCCAATATTGTAGGTTTTTTTTAATATATCGGCTACTTCTGTGGCAGTTTTATTATATACATTTTTGAAAAACCTGGCAACTTCTTCCGCGCCATATTTTATATTTCTTAAAAGAAAAGCAATGCCCTCCTGGCCGATGTCAAAAACATACTGTATACCTTCAATTACTTCGTTAATTGCATAATCGGCATATTTTAATGCGTTTGCAATTACTTCTTCTTTAGCCCAGGTGTATGCTTTTTTAAGCGCTTCGGCAACCTGCTTTGCCCCATACTCCAGTTGGTGTAATATTTGGGCAACGGAATCAATTTGCATCCCGGTGGCTTTCAAAAATTCGGTGATATCCATATATGAATATCCGGCGGCCTTCATAACTCTGCCGGCTTCCTTATGGGTTATTGAATATGTATTTATAAGTCCGATACCTGCCTGTGAACCTGAAAATCCTGCATTTTTCAAAATTTTAGCACACTCGGGGTAACCTATACCGTATTCATTCTTCAATACTTTGGCTACTGACATTCCGGCATAGCCGCCCCTGAACATTTCGTTGGCTGTTTCCTGGGCAGATTTGGCGTAGTATTGCTTGAGACTGGCGACGATATCTTTTGACAGGTAACCGGCACTTTTAAGCGCAATCACCATATCAGAAGAAGAAACCTGCCCGCCGGAGTTTAGGGCCTCAACGGCCTGTGACGCAGAATGTGCGGCGAAACGAAGCTGTAACGCATCGTTAGATAGTTGTTGAGTCATAGTGTTATAGTTGGTTGGTGCTTATATAGGTAAGGCTGATGCTGATTAATAAATATCAGCCACCCAATTAAAAGCAGATTTTAATGCATCGGCAACCTGGTTGGCGGCATAACCAATGCCCTGTAGTATTTTGCCCGCTGCTTCAGCGCCAATATTGTAGGTTTTTTTCAGGATGTCGGCTACCTCAGCAGCTGTTTTATGATAAACATCCTTAAAAAAACGCGCTACTTCCTCCGCTGCAAATTGTGCCTTGTTAAGCACATAGGCTACTCCCTCTTCGGTAAGGTTATAAAACGTTTTTAATCCGTCGGCTATTTCATTAATAGCATATTTGCCATACCGCATTGCTGATGCAATGCCCTCCTGGGTAACCCAATTATATGCTGTAGCGAGCAATTTCACTACTTCTTTGCCGGGGATACCAAGTTTTTGAAATACTTCTGCCGCTGTATTTATAGGAACACGTATGGAACTCATAAAAGCCATCACATCACCTGACGAATAGCCAGCATCCAGCAATGCCTGGCCCACTCCTTCATAAGTCATCCCATTGTATGTGTTGTAA
>DASPJH010000079.1:0-2046 GCA_035628715.1 Bacteroidia bacterium | reverse complement strand
TCTAGTGACATCAACTTTTGAATTACCCCCGACCCCTAAAGGGGCCAACCAGGCAGACTACCAATAATCAACGCCGATGAAACGTTGAGGTAGCTACCTGGCGAAAGTCCCCTTTAGGGGATTTAGGGGTTAGCCTGGCAGAATTTACCCACGCTGAAAGAAGATTCCTGCGGAATGACAGGATGGGAGCGAGCTGTAACCGTTGGTGTTCTAGTGACATCAACTTTTGAATAAAGACCAATGACCAATAACCAAAGACCAAAACAATGAAAACAATTGCATTTAACGGCCCGAGAGGTACCTGTACTTTCCAGGTAACCTCTGTATATGAAAGAACCGCTGCCAGTGATAAAAGGGTAATTATCAACCGTGGCGGGACAAGAAGCTCAAAGACTTACTCAATCGCGCAGTTATTTATAAAAGAACTGGTCGAAGGCGAGAACAAAGTGATGTCCATCGTAAGAAAAACCTTTACAGCAGTGAGGGATACCGCCATGAGGGACATTCTGGAAATACTCAATGCGCACGACCTTATGGGCTATGTGTCTTACAACAAAACCGAACGCACCATTCGCTACGGTTCCAACATGATTGAGGTAGTATCTATGTACGATGCCCAGATGGTACGGGGTAGGAAGCGTACCCACCTCTGGCTGAACGAGGCCAATGAGTGCACCTTTGATGACTGGCAGCAGCTCATCTTCCGTACCGAAGGCAGGGCCTACCTGGACTTTAACCCCGATGACGTAAACCACTGGATAAACACCGAACTGGAACAACGCCGCAGGGCGGACATGGGCGATGTGGAAGTAATTGTCAGCAGTTATAAAGACAATGATTTTTTAAAGGAAATCCTGGTAAAAGAAGTTGAATTTTTAGGCAGAAGCGACGCTGAGTATTGGAAAGTTTTCGGAACAGGTGAATATGGCAAGATGCAGGGCTTAGTAATTCCCAACCACGAGGTGGTAGAGGAAATCCCCGAAGAAGCCCAGCATGTAGCCTACGGGCTGGACTTTGGTTACAGCAATTCGGCAACGGCACTGGTAGAAGTAAAACGGCAGGGCGATAACATATTCGTAAACGAGCTTATCTACGGCACCATGATGACCAACAGCGACATCATCTCTCGCTTAAAAGAACTCAACATCCACCGAAAAGACGAAATCATCTGCGATAGTGCCGACCCAAAAGCAGTCGAGGAGCTGTACCGGGCAGGCTTCAACGCCAAACCGGCTGCCAAGGGGGCCGACTCCGTTAATTTCTCTATAGATATACTGAAACGGTACACTCTGCATATAACGGCCCAATCGGTCAGCCTGTTGAAGGAATTACGAAGCTACAAATGGCAAACGGACAAAAACGGCGCTATGCTGGACCGTCCCGTTAACAGGCTGAACCACGCCATTGATGCGCTGCGGTACGTGGCATTGGAGCACCTGCAGGTGGAAAGGCAAACGGTGAGTTATTTGAACTGTTTGAGGTGAGGCTTTGTGAATGGGCCCGCCGTAGCTTCAGCGAAGGCAGATACCTAAACAGCCTTATGGCACCAGTAGATCACCTCGCCTTTTGACAGGCGGTAGCGCTCCACGGTTTCGGCAGGTAATGTAGCCGTTAAATCCACAGGGGTTACCGCAAAACCAGCCGCTTTCAGCCTGTCGGGGTAATCCAGCCCGAACAGCCGCACATGGTCCTTTTGCCAGAAATGTATTTCTCTGTCTTCAGGGCTGGTAATAGAGGGGTCTTCATAGGTGGTGGCACGGGTGGTATCCAGCGGTACCTGCATCACAGCCCAGCCGCCGGGTTTCAGCACCCGGTAAATCTCGGTCATAGACTGATGGCTGTCGTCCACGTGCTCCAGTACGTGGTTGCACAGTACGGCGTCAAAACGGTTATCCTCAAACGGCATTTGGTGGATATCCATCTTAACATCCGCCAGCGGCGAGTTTAAATCGGCGGTAAGGTACTGCAGGTTGGGCTGGTTGCGGAACTTCTTATAAAAGCACTGCTCAGGGGCAATGTGGAGCAGGTTGATACGTTCTTTGAAAA
>DASPJH010000078.1:0-3028 GCA_035628715.1 Bacteroidia bacterium | reverse complement strand
TATGAGGGGAATATCCAGGTTTAATACATGGTCTGTCCACTGATTGGAATCTGGCACTGAATAATATACATCCGCCGGCCATGCGCCGTAATGATCAGAGTGCGCATCAGGGCCTATATAGCCTGAGTACGGCACCGGTATCCGCCCCAGCAGGTACACGGCCTTAAAGTTTGTCGAATCCGTATCCCATAGCTGGTGGATGTGCTGTTTAACAGCTTTGGGTGTGGAGGTACGCGAAACATAGCGGGTAACCACCTGCCACCCGTCGGCTTTCAGGTCTTCCTGTAGTTGTTTTATTTCAGCTTCCAGGGGTATTAAATAGTTGCTGTCGGCCAGCAGCAGCAGTTTTCCCCGGTAATTGTAGGCGTCCAGGTTTTTTGAGGCCATTATGTAGCCATAGGCATTATACGTGTTTTTCAATGTAACAACATGATATTCAACAGGATGGTTAACTGACACGTTGGTATCGGTAAATGACGAGTCGTACCTTGATAATTCAGCACGCAGCGTCCAGAAGTTCTGGGACGGTTCTTTTGAAAAAACTTTGTGCTGAAGAACCGTAGTGTCTTTTTTCCAGCTTAGGTTAAACTTAAGTGGAGCATCTTCAATGGTAAGCTTTATAGCCACCGTATAGTCCTTAGTAGTTTGTGCGTTTGTAACAACACAAAAAAGGACCGATAGTATTAATAAAAATGGTTTCAATGGTTAGGGGTTTTCCATTCAAAAGTAAACAGAAAACATCCAGATTTTCACCATAATTTTATTATAAATCATTGGCCGGGTTTAAAGTCAGCAAGTTGAGTTTCAGCCTAAACATTACTACTGCTTTCCACTCCAGATAAATATGCCTGTTTTATTAATATAGCCATATTCCACGCCCTTTTCCACCAGGGCATGATTAAACCGGAACCGGGCATGGGAGGCAAACTGGAAATCAATTACCGTATTGCCGGCCGTATTAATAAACCCCCAATTGGCAAAGTCTTTTTCAACACACGCAAGGCCGCTGCTAAATTCCATAGCTCCGGTATACTGATAGTCTATTACCAGCTTACCTGCCTTATTTACAAATCCCCATTTATCGTTTTTGCGCACGGGTGCAAGGCCATTGGTAAAAAAACCTGCCCTGTCAAAAGTGTCTTTAATGGCCACGCTGCCTTCAAGGTTATAAAAAAACCATTTTTCACCCATTTCCTTCTGGCCGGCAAACAAGCCGTCGCTGTAATTGCTGATAGAATAATATACAGGCTGTACAGCCCACTCCCCGTTTTTATTAATCAGGCCCCATTTGTCTTTTTTCTGAGCCATGGCATACCCTTCATGAAAATCAAAACACATAGCGAATTGCGGTTCAATGGCTGTGTTGCCTTCCTTATTTATGTACCCCCATTTTCCGCCCACCTGCACACTGGCCAGTCCTTCAGTAAAATCCCCGGCTGCATCAAAAACAACAGGAATAACCACCTCCATCTTATCGTTTATAAAGGTATAGCGCAGCCCTTTATTGCCTGTGTGCACCACCGTGGCGATACCTTCGCTGAATTGGCCGCCATTAGCAAATACAGGCGAGATAACTTCTTTACCCAGCGTATCAATGTAGCCGGCTTTACCGTCTTTAATAATCACCAGTCGGTTGGCATCCGTGTTTTGGGCATAACTTATTGAAAATAAGACCAGGGCGGCAAAAGCCAGAACAATTTTTTTCATAGGTTAATGTATTCTTGTGCGTATCATTTCGCAGAATTCATGCAGGTATTGCTTGTTTTCTGCGGGTATGTCAATGGTATCCAGCAAACGGTAGGCCAGTGTAAAATAGGCTTCGCTTTTTGCGGCGGCTATCTCCTTAACTCCCAGGTTATTGTACACGGCTGTTACTGCCTTCACTTTTTCTTCCGGCGCAAAATCATCTTCGTTCAGCCAGTAATGCAGTAGTTCGCAGTTTTCGCCCTCCGCCAGTTCAAGGGCTTTTATCAGCAGATATGTTTTTTTATTGCTGATAATATCGCCGCCCACCTGTTTGCCCACTTTATCGCTTTGGCCGTAAACATCCAGTATGTCATCCATCAGCTGAAAACCGACTCCCATTTGCTCACCAAAGCTGTAGATGGCTTTTTGGGCATCGGCAGTTGCACCGGCTACAATAGCGCCTGCCTGCAGTGAGCAACCCAGCAGTACAGCCGTTTTCAGCCGTATCATTTCAATATACAGCTCTTCATTTACCTTATTTTCCACTTCAAAGTCCATATCCATCTGCTGGCCTTCGCAAACCTCGCAGGCTGTTTTATTGAAAATATCCAGCAGGGGCTTTTGCTTATCGGGTGCTGCATTCCGTATCAGGTCCATGGATTTAATCATCATTAAATCGCCGGAGAGTATGGCCGTAGGCTCATTCCACTTCACATGCACGGCAGGCTGGCCGCGCCTTATGGGGGCATTGTCCATTATATCGTCGTGCATCAGGGTAAAGTTGTGAAATACCTCGATGGCCAATGCCTGCTGTGCCGCATCCTCCATATTACCGCCAAACAGCTCGCAGCCCATAAGGGTAAGCACCGGGCGCATACGCTTGCCGCCAAGGGCAAGGATGTAATTGAGCGGCTCGTACAGGTTACCGGGCGTGCCTTTGAACGGCGACTGCTGTATCAGGCTGTTAACGTATTGCAGGTATTCGGCGTATGGGCGCATGGGGCAAATATGGTCAGAATTTTTTTAACTTTTCTGTTACGGCTGTTACAACTGTTACGGCTGCCAACCCTAAATCCCTGATGCGCCTTTCGCCAGGTAACCGCCCTGAAAGTCCCTTAAGGGTTTGGGGCAGAATCAGATTTTAAAAGTTGATGTCACTAGATTACCAACGGTTCACGGCTATTTTACCCCTGAATCGGAAGGGTGGCTGGATGGCTCAACGTTGCCCCTGAAGGGGTTGAAGGGCAAGGGTGGATTAAGGCGGTTGTGTTGTGGGTTGTCATTCCCTTGATGAAGGGAATCTGTGGGTGTTATTTCTTTTTTAAAAGTTGATGTCACTAGA
>DASPJH010000077.1:0-7951 GCA_035628715.1 Bacteroidia bacterium | reverse complement strand
GCAATGGTGCGCCCCCAGAAGTTGCCTTCTACAAATACAATCTTAGCCTGGTTGGCAGGTATGCCTTTTACATCGTATCCCCAGCGGCGGGCAAGCTTTACGGCGGTTTCGCCACCTTCCACACCGGTATTCATGGGCAGTACGCGGTCGTAACCAAAGTACTCGCATATAAATTTTTCGTATTCACCTAACACATTATTGCGAAACGCCCTTGAAGTAAGCGTAAGCACCTGTGCCTGGCTGGTAAGCGCATGTATAATTTTAGGATGGCAGTGCCCCTGGTTTACAGCGCTATACGCCGCGAGGAAATCAAAATACTTCTTTCCTTCCACATCCCAAACAAAGATGCCCTCTCCCCTTTCCAGCACCACGGGCAGCGGGTGATAGTTGTGCGCCCCGTAGTTATTCTCTAAATCAATATAATGCTGCGTATTTTCTTTAGCTTCTACCATATGTACAAAGATAGGGTTTGAGGGCCGGAAGGGCAAGGAAGTATATTGGATGTTATTGATGGATATTATAGCTTATAATATTCCAAATTTGTTTATTCCCGTTAGTTTCAAAAATTTCTTTTCTGACAATTCCGATATTTTTGGCAATAAAAAAATTAGTTTCGGCGAAAGAATAAAAAAGAGAATGCGTCGTGTTTACTATCAGTACATCATTAAAACTGTTGTTTCCAATAGAGAGATCAGGAATTCTATCTGCCATCTTTACAATTGACTTTTCTGAAGTTAAATACGCGTATCCCCAATAATTCTTTTGAAATGGTAAATATAATAAAGTAGATTCACCAACATAATTGCCAGGTCGAGTCTTTACTGCAACAATGTTATAGCAAGGTCTGCTTTCATTTTGTGTAATACATCTGTCAGAAAAACTGGTATTTACTTTATAATAGTAATAATATTTGTAAAAAGAACTATAGGTCCTGGTTTCATAATGTTCATAATAATTACCGTCATCCGTTTTTGACGCCACCACTGTATCAGTGACATTAACTGTATCTAAATCACCCGTGGCGCTGTCTTGGTATATCCAATATGTGCCCGGCTTAAAGTACATATAGTCTTTTACTTCCTGAGGCACCGGAAAACTGGTTTGTTTAAGCTTTCCGTTATCATCCGGTTTGCAGGAATTAATTACCCCTGTAAATAATATAAGCAGTATTATAACCGTAAATTTCTTCATAAGTAACAGATCAAAGGTAATACTTAGCTTCCCCGAAAGTTTTGCGCTTTTTGCAAAAGAAGTTACCAGCTTTACGGAAAACTAACATTCCCCTCTCCCCTTCCGTCTAAATCCTTACATTTGTTTTTCCTATGAAATTAATTATACCTTTATTCGCCTATATAGTATTGGCTTTTCCTGCTTTTGGGCAAAAAGAAATTTTACCCCAAACCGGAACCGTAGAGCTGCTGGGAATTTTCACCTTCCCAGAAGCGGAAAACAGCTTTGCACCATCCATCTCCACTATTTACCAGGCCCCCAAACCTGCCAGCGATTACGGCAATAAAAAAGCAGTGCTGGATGTGCTGCGCAAAAGCCATGCACCGGTTAACCAGGGCATACAGCGCAAATCGGGCTCAGCGGTAATACCACAGGCGAGCCAGGTGTTTCTGGGCAACAACGCCAACGGGGTGCCTAATGATAACGACATAGCCATATCTGACAGCGGCTTTATAGTAAGCGTGCTCAACAGCAATATGCGGGTGTATAACCAAACCGGCACCATACAAAAAAACTTTACCCTGGCCATACTGGGCGGTATCCCAACCATACAGAATTTCACCTTTGACCCCCGGGTAGTGTATGACCCCGATACCGACCGTTTTATCATCGTTTTCCTGAACGGAAGGGATGAAAATAGCCAGGTTATTGTTTGCTTTTCAAAAACCAACGACCCCACCAAGCTATGGACGGCTTATAAGCTACCCGGCGCCAACCTTTTTCAGGACAGTACCTGGAGCGATTACCCTATAATCAGCATAAGCAGCGAGGACTTATTTATTACGCTTAATATACTGAAAAACGGCGGTGGTTTCAGGGATGGCTTCCGGGAATCTGTGATTTGGCAGGTAGGCAAAAAAGAAGGCTACGACGGCGACACTGCCTTAAAATATAACCGGTGGAACGACATTAAATACGGCAACCGCCCGGTTTGGAGCATTTGCCCGGCACAAGGCGGTTTCCGTCCTGATAAAGGGCCTAAATCGTATTTCCTGTCAGTCCGCCCTACGGATTTCCAGAACGACAGCATCTTCGTCACCGAAATCAGCAATACCCTAAGCTCAAGCAATGCTACGCGCACTACCCGCCTGGTAAAGGCGAGCCGCAACTACGGCTTCCCGCCTAACGCATTTCAGCCCCAGGGTAAAAAGAACCTCAGCACCAACGATGGCCGCGTACTTACCGCCATGGTGCAAAACGGCATTATACAGTTTGCAGGCAACTGCGTGGACACCAACAACTACGCAGCCGGCATTTACCACGGATATATGGATGTAAACGGCGCCACCGCCACACTGAATATCATCAGCTCGGATACCTGCGACTACGGCTACCCGGATATAGCCTACGCCGGCAACGGAGAGCCCTGGGATAACAGCGCCATGCTTACTTTTTCCAAATCATCGCCCAACTATGCGCCGGGCACAGCCATTATGTACGTTGACCGCAACATGGCCTACTCAGATGTGGTGAGCGTAAGAGCAGGTAATGGTCCGGTGAGCCTTGTAAGCGACAGCATTGAGCGCTGGGGCGATTATACCGGCATACAACGCAAATATAACGAAGACCGCACCTTTTGGCTGAGCGGGAGCGTAGCCACCACACCTGCCTACGGAACAGTAATAGCCAAAATTACCAACCCTGACCCCGCCCTTGGTGTTAGCGAACCTTCAGCGCCACTGCAAACAACAATATTTCCCAACCCGGCAAAAGAAGAAGTGCACATAGAGTTTGACAACCCCTCAGCGGCTAACCTAACCTTTAACCTGTACGACGCCAATGGCAAACTGGTACTGAAGTTGGTAGAAGACAAGGTGAAGACCGGCAAACAAAGGTTTACTTTTAATACCCTACCACTGGCTGAAGGGGTGTATTTCCTGGGCATTTTGCGCGGCAACCAAACGCTGAAGTATGAAAAAATTGTTGTTAGCCGTTAGTACCCTTTTACTTTTTAGCTGTAAGTCGAATAAACATACTGTAAAGGATGAAAACAGCCGCGACACGGTTGGCGACAGTTTATTTGTTGCCCCCCTGCCCGGCAGTGATGATCCTCAAAAGTACGACTCGCTGAAACGTGAACTGGACAAACGAAGAAAACGCTGACAACCGCAACAACCCGGATATTCTGTATAAAATTGCGCTTACGCAAATACCTTCCATTGGCAATGTGCTGGCCAAAAACCTGATGGCGTATTGCGGCAGCGCCGAAAAGATATTTAAGCAATCTAAGGCCAAGCTGCTGAAAATACCGGGTATTGGTGAGAAGTATGCCGGGCATATTCTTAACTTTACTGACTTCTCTAAAGCCGAAGATGAAGTTAAGTTTATTGAGAAAGAAGGTATACAGCCCATATTTTATACCGACAGCGCTTATCCCGAACGGCTGAAGAATATCCCAGATGCGCCGGTAATCCTCTACTTTAAAGGGAAAGGCGACTTTAATCTTCCCCGCATGGTAGGTATTGTGGGTACCCGGATGGCCACTGCCGAGGGCAAAGAGTTTTGCGAGAAGCTGGTGGAGGGACTGAAACCGTTTAACTGCACCATTGTAAGCGGCCTGGCCTACGGTATTGACATAGCAGCCCACAAAGCGGCCGTGCAGCACAATATGCCTACAGTGGCTGTATTGGCGCATGGTTTGGATAAGATTTACCCCGCCCAGCATGCCAATACTGCTAAAAAGATGACAGAAAACGGCGGCCTGCTTACTGAGTATCCCAAAGGCACCCAGCCGGATAAGGAGAATTTCCCCACGCGCAACCGCATTGTGGCCGGTATGTGCGATGCCGTGGTAGTGGTGGAAACGGATTTGAAAGGTGGTTCCATGATTACTGCTGATATAGCTTTTAGTTATAACCGCGATGTATTTGCTGTGCCCGGCAGGCCGGGGGACAGTAAATCCAAGGGGTGTAATTTGCTGATTAAAGATAATAAAGCGGCCCTGCTGGAAAGCGCCCAAGACCTTGCCAGCATGATGCGCTGGGATGTGGCGGACACAAAGCCCAAGAAATCTCCCAAACAGATTACGTTGATGCTGGAAGGCAGCCAGGGACTGGTGGCAGGTATGCTGGGTAATGTAGATGCTATGGGCATTGATGATATTTCTTTTAAAACCGGCCTGAGCCTGAACGAAACCTCGCTGGCCCTGCTGGAACTGGAGCTGGCCGGGCTGGTGAAAGGCATGCCGGGGAAGATGTTTAAATTGGTTGGATGATTTTTTAATGTGTAAGTGAGTAAATGTGGGGAGTTCGATAATCAGAGGTTATTAAACATGTAGGGCAGTTGCAATTTGGTAAGCCCGGAGGCTTGCACGTCAGCAACTTTAAGCGAGGACGCTTAAAGGAACGGCTCCGCCGAAGCGTCCTCGCTTCGGCTTTACCCGTGTTAGCCTCCAGGCTAACCAAATCAACCCCGGTTCTCAACCGGATCAAGCAATTGCCACATACCGGTTTTTTTAATGTACCTGTTGAAATTAAACCCATAATCCGCTTCCATAAAGCAAACAGGCCTTTCCCAATTATTACTAAATACAATATCCAGCATTACAATATCCGGACGATTTATTGATTCGGTTATTTCAAATTCGATTGAGTCTAATTTTAAAACACCTTTCTCAACTGCTATTACTAGTTCCCCATTATCGGGGGCAGACTTATTAAGACCGTTTAAAAATTCCTCAACAGTGGATATATCACTTTCGATACCAGTTTCAATAAGCGTGTAATTATTTATACTGTTGGCAAGAACTGACGGTGCTAATTTCATGGGTATTGCCGGGTAACCGTCAGTACCATTGCGAAGCATTTTTATATATGTTGCATGCTCCAGCAATGTATAATCAATTATAGTTACGGCTGGCTTTATTTTTTCAGCTTGCTGCAAATAAATTAATTGGAAGGAAAGATTTCTATCCGTCGAAAAAACAATAGAGTTATCTGGAATTGAATCCAGATATTCGCTTGCTTTATTTAAATAACTGCTTCCATAAAGCCCAGGTACAACATACCTTTTGGCTTTTTCTGAATAACCCCATTCACATAAGCATAAAAACGTATTTATATGCAGGTGCCCAATTGTGGCAGATAAATACCACTCCAGGGGTTTGTACGTTGGGTTATGTTTATTGAGTTGATTATATGCTTCAATGCTTTTATCAATAAAACTTATATAATTGTTAATTTTCTCTTCACTTACTCTTTCATCCCATAACAAAATACTTTCTCCTTCTCTGTAATAAAAATTGAATTCTGTTTCAACAAAGGAACGGGCGTATGAGGCGCAAGCTAATGCCAAACCTTCAAGTTCTGAATAATTAAGAGCCTGTTTTCCTGAAAGTTCGTTTATAGTATCCTTATCTGCTTCTTTATATCCGAAATAATAATGGTGGTTAAACTTTTCCTCATACCACCACAATGAATTTTCCATTTCGAATAAACTCAGCCCTTCATTTTTTGGCCCGTAATTAAGCGGTATATATGAACCAGTACTTTTATCCCAGAATAATTGTTCATTTTCCCTTTCAAAAACATTAGCTTCTTTGTAACCAATTTCATATACCGACCAGCCACGCGGATTTTTAGATAGCTGTAATATTTTTGGTGCACTGTATAGGGTATCAAACATCTCAATCACCGCTGTGAAGCAAGGATAATTTTTTAACTGAAAACCGGCTGGTTCCATTTTCCGATCTATATAATTTATCGACTTACATATATTAATAGGATTATCCTAAAATTGTGCAAGATTTTTATAAGTTTTTTTTCACATCTGCGGCATTTAACCATTCCGCACAATCATTTAACTACCTAATTGCCCAACTTCTCCCAGCAACAAATTGGCAACACTCTCTCCCGTATGGCTGCCCAGCGCTACGCCCATACCGTTGCAGCCGAAGCCCACGGCTATATTGGGCGTCACCATTTTTACAATGGGTTTTTTATCGGCGGTAAAGCCCATAATGCCCGCCCAGTTCATATCTATTTCAAAAGCCACGCCGGGCAGTATTATATCTTCCAGTATTTCCCTAAGGCGGTCAACAATTACCGGGTTTTCTTCAAGCACCCCGGTTTGCTCCATATTAAAATCAAGGTTGCGGCCGCCGCCCAGCAATACCCGGTTGTCATAATCCCTGAAATAATAATATCCCTCGTCAAAATGGAAAGTGCCTTTAAACCTTAGCCCCTCAATAGGCTTGGTTATTACTACCTGCCCCCGGCCCGGTATAATATCCAGCTCAGGCATAAACTGGCCGGTATAGGCATTGGTGCACAGCGCCAGCTTGCTGCAGGTAAACTCCACATTCTGGTTCAGGTGGCGGTGGTTAACAAACACGCTTACCCTGTCCTGGTTCTCGTCAAACTCAATCACTTCGGCCCCGTAAATAATCTTCACCCCCAGCGAAGTTGCATACCTGGCCAGGTTTTTCATCATCAGTCCGCTGTCTATCTGGCCTTCCAGCGGGGTATATATCAAATGGCGGGTTTTGCCAAAGCCATACTGGTCTATCAACTCATCCTTAAAGTAAAACACCTGGGTGCCAAAATGCGGCATCAGCAGGTGGTTCAGCTTTTCTATCTCAGCCCCGTCATAAGTTTCGTCATCCTCAAAAATCAGCTCATAGCCGCCGTTCTGCACATAGCCAATATTGTGGTCGCCCAGGCGGTGGCGAAGTTTCTCCAGTCCTTCCTTCCGGCGCAGTGCCAGTTGGGCCACGTGGTCGGTATCTGTCAGTTTAATATCGCCCAGCATTTCGCAGGCTTTTACAAAGCAGGCAAACCCTGCATTTTTGGTAGAAGCCCCGGTGGGGAATATCCCCCGCTCCAGCACCAACACGTTTTTATCCGGATTTTTCTCTTTCACCGCACAGGCGGTAGAAAGCCCGGTAATCCCCGCTCCTATTACTATTATATCCGCTTCGGTAAAGGAGTTGCGCTCCCAGAAACTTATCATATACCTTAGAAAAATTAGCTGCCTCAATGATAGTGTTTTTAACTCACCCTGCCAATTGCAGGACAGGCATTGATGAACGTTCGCCCCTCTCTTATTGCAATAAGAGAAAGGATTACTAAGCAATCCACCATTTTTATCCCAGGGGTGGGTTAAAAAATCAAATTGCTACCTTTGTTAGTGAAAATGGCAACCGCTCAACCCACAATACCGCCCTCCTCTGAGGTTGGCTCTTTAGGTGTAATGCACCTGAAGCGCTACTGGGCCAAAGCAATGGCCAAACGCTGCGGCACCCTGCAGCAGGGCGACCTGCCTGAAGAGTGGAACACGGATAAAACCCTTTTATCTGTGCTGGGCCTTGGCCTTGAGCAAACCACCCGCTATTTGTATGTTGAAGCGCCCTCATTTACCGAATTTGAAGTCTGGATACTGGAAGTAAACTCCGGTGGCCTGAATACTGCTCAAATTGAGCTCTTCAATAAATTTATCTCCAGCGAAAACACAGGCTTTGCCACCCGTGAGGAACCGCCTGTGCTTACTGAAGCCGACCTTACCTTTTGGCAGGAAAACGGGTATGTAATTGTCCGCAATGCCATATCTGCTGAGGACTGCCGCAAAACCCTGGAAGCCGTTTGCAGCTTTTTGGAGGTGGACATTAACGACCCTTCTACCTGGTACCATGCGCACCCTGCAAAACAGGGCATTATGGTACAGCTGTTCCAGCACGAAATGCTGGAAAAAAACCGCCGGTCAACCCGTTTGCGGCGGGCTTTTG
>DASPJH010000076.1:0-3249 GCA_035628715.1 Bacteroidia bacterium | reverse complement strand
GAGTGGTTTTTCTTGTAGCGATAATTGCAGGAGCTGTGCTGCTTTACCGGAAGAAATATAAAACCGGGTTTCTGTCCCTGTTGATGGGTACTATGGTAACCCTTCAGCTATACCTATATATAATAGTACCTAAAATAGAACAGTATTCGCAGGGCGCTGCCATACAATTTTGGGAGAGCCTGCAGGGGAAGGATGTATATGCCCAGCCGCTGGGTTATGATACCTATGCCCATTACTTTTATACCCGGGTGAAACCCTGGGATAATGCTGCACCTGATTTTCAAAGGTTCAGGTCGGTTAATGAAGCCTCGTTCCGTGAACGTTTTCCTACCGACTGGTTCGATCATCTCCTGCGCGAATGGCTGCTGGATGGGCGGTTAGATAAACCCGCGTACTTCTGTTGCCACATATCAAAGGCTGAAGAATATGCCAGACGTCCTAATTTCATTAAAATAGGAGAGGACGGAGGGTTTGTTTTCTTTAAAAGAGAGCCAGCGGGCGGACGCGATTAAAATCCCCTCAACAATGGCAGTTTGAAACATGCTGATTTACCGGCTGCCTGCAATTTTACAGCAAATCAACCCCTTTTTTTAATTTAAAATCTTTCTAAATATCCCCGCAAACCGCGTGTAATAAGAAGTTTGGCGCCTCACTGCTAGTCATGGGTATTAATTTTCGTCAAAAGTTAGTTAAATATTGATTTTGATATAAATTTGCGACGTCCAAAACCCGCGCTATTGCGGTTTTGTAAAGAAACTGCAAGGGTTTTGGCAAGCTTTGGTAATCGCTTATATAAAGTAATGAACCTCAGAAGAATCGTAAAAAAACTAACCACTGCCCTTACTGTACTAACCGCCACAGTATTGTTTTCTCTTTCGGCAAATGCACAGGCCGATAAAGCGGCAGGAGAAAAACTGTTTAATGAAAACTGTACATCCTGCCATGCGCTGGACGACAAAGTTGTGGGACCTGCATTAAGGGGCTTGCACACCCGCCCGGGACGTTCAGAAACCTGGCTGATCAAGTGGATCAAAAATTCACAAACGATGGTGTCAGCAGGTGACCCACTGGCTGTTCAGCTATATGAGGCTAACAACAAGCAGGTAATGAACGCTTTTGAGTTTCTGAGCGATGCAGACATTAAAAACATTCTGACATATATAAAGGAAGCGCCAACAGAAGTTGCCGGCACCACTACCGGTGGAACCACAACAGGAGGGGAGACTGCTACAACTGGTGCTACTACTGGTGTTGACGCTGAAGCCACTGCCGGTACCAAAAAGCTTATCAACGTGCTTTTGGTACTGATAGTGATATCCATACTGGTAATCATAGGTTCAGTATTTGATGTGCTGGGGCTTATTTCACGCTATACCGGCGTTGAGTTCTCCAACCCGCATAAAGTAAATGCCTGGCTGATGATTATCTTCCTTGTTGTTGGTATGTCAGCAGCTATATGGGAATTTATGGAGCACGGCAAGTATGTATTAATTGACAACGCCGCCTCAGAGCACGGCGCTTCAATTGACAGCATGCTGAAAACCACCCTTTGGATGACAGGTGCCGTATTTGTAGTAACACAAATAGTACTTTTTGTATTTGCCTTTATATACCGCTTTAATCCTAACCGCAAAGCATATTTCTACCCGCACAACAATATGCTGGAGTATATCTGGACCATAATTCCTGCTATTGCACTTACCGTTTTGGTTATTAACGGGTTTAAGAAATGGACACAAATTACCTCTAAAGCGCCTGAAAATGCTGAAACTGTTGAGGTGTTTGCCTACCAGTTCGGCTGGAATGTGCGATATTCAGGTGCAGACAGGCAACTGGGTGAAGTGAGCTTTAACCTGATTTCAGGAACCAACCCGCTGGGTCTTGGTGTTGAAGCACAGTTTGCCAAGCTGCTTACTGATGTGGATACTGCTATCGTTCTGGATTCTGAAATGCTGAGGAAACTGAAATCCATTCCCGATCCTACAGATTCTGAAAAGGATGAAATAGCCCGTCTTACTGAAAAAGTACGCCTTCAAAGGGCACACCTTTCAAGGCTGAATGCTTTTAAAGGTAATACGTCTGTGTTTAATGGCGCTGCTGAAGATGACCTTGTACTGAAAGAAATTGTACTGGTAAAAGGAAAACCGGTAAACTTCGCTTTCCGTGCCCGTGATGTAATTCACAGTGCACACGCCCCCCACTTCCGCATGCAAATGAACGTGGTACCCGGTATGCCTACTAATTTTTGGCTTACTCCTACCAAAACTACCCAGGAAATGCGTAATATTCTTGGCGACCCCAAATTTGATTACCACCTGTATTGCGCCAAGATATGCGGCGCGGCGCACTACAATATGAAAATAAAAATTGTGGTGGTGGAAACCGAAGGTGAATACCGCGAATGGCTGGCTAAACAAAAGCCCGCATTTAAAACTGTTGCCGGCGAAGAAAATGTAAAAGGTAATGAAGAGGGCACAAACCCTAACAGTTCCGACAGCGCTTCGCAGGTTGATTCCACTGCTGGTAAACTAACCACCCTGCTGGAGAAATAATTAATTAAAAGATTTTAGAACCTATTTAACCTTTAGATAGATAAATGGCCCACACCGAAACACATACAGCACATGCCGGGCATCATGATGCCCACCACGCTCACAAAGAAACGTTCATATCGAAGTACATCTTCAGTATGGACCACAAAATGATCTCCAAGCAGTTCCTTATCACAGGGATTATCATGGGGATGCTGGGTATGGCTATGTCCATATTATTCAGGATTCAGCTTGCATGGCCTGATACCACTTTCCCATGGCTGGAAAGTGTAATTGGCAAATGGGGAGCTGGCGGCAGAATGGATCCGGGCTTTTACATGGGCCTTGTTACCATTCACGGTACTATCATGGTATTTTACGTGCTTACTGCTGGTTTGAGCGGTACTTTCAGTAACCTGCTTATTCCATTACAGGTGGGAGCGCGGGATATGGCGTCGCCCTTTATGAACATGCTTTCATACTGGTTCTTCTTCCTGTCAAGCGTTGTATTGGTGATTTCAGTGTTTGTGCCTACAGGTCCTGCTTCAGGCGGCTGGACAGTTTATCCTCCGCTAAGTACCCGCGAGTTCTTTATGTCGGGGTCCGGGCTGGGTATGACTCTTTGGCTTATAGCTATTATCCTGTTTATCGTATCCTCCCTGCTGGGCGGTATCAACTATATTACTACTGTACTGAACATGCGCACCAAAGGGATGAG
>DASPJH010000075.1:0-2407 GCA_035628715.1 Bacteroidia bacterium | reverse complement strand
GTGGTGGTTATTGGCAATGCTGTTGAAAAAGATAAAACTCTTATCGAGGAGCTGTCGGAAGCTGCTTCCGAGTGGCAGTAGGCAGTTGTCATTTATCGTTTAACAATTAACAGCCCTATTGCTATTCTTTTAAGCGTCCTCGCTTAAAGTTTATGCCATTACAGCCTCATGGCTGTATGTAAGTATTTTTAATAACTTTGATTAAAATTTCTTTGCCTGTGAAAACTAAACAATTACTTGAAGTTTTATTGAAAATAACCGGCATTATTATGATACTGCCGAGTATAATTTCCGCACCGATTTATGTATATAGTACCTACCTAATGTTTTTTGAACCAGGATCAAGTGGTGTTAATTGGTGGTACTCAATTGCTATAGTATTATATCTAATCGCTATTTATTACCTGGTATTTCGCACTAATAAAATAACCGATTATATTATAAAAGATAAAGATAAGGAAAATGAATCTGAAATTAATTTAGGACTTCCAAGGCACTCAATAGTTTTTTTTGCGGTTGTATTAACATGCCTCACAGCATTAGCAACAAGGCTTCCCACTTTTATAATACAGTTTATACAGGGCATGAAAGAGAATGGCAGCAGTCTTATGAACTTTCTTGATTCACGACCTTCAAAAATATATTTCATAACTGAAGCGGCCGAGCTGATTCTCTTTATAGTAGTATTATTAAATGCAGGACGGGTGACCGCTTGGGTAGAATGGTATCGTCGTAAACAAATTAAAAGCAGCGCTAATAACACTCCAATCGAATAGCTTTCCCCTCCACCTCTGCCATAAATCCCCTAACTTTGCCCTGCTATGCAGTTTCCGTCGCGCACATTGGAGCAGTTGGTCAACCAGCTTTCAAAATTTCCGGGTATCGGTAAAAAAACCGCCCTGCGCATGGCATTGTACCTGCTGAAACAACCTGATAACGAGGTGCGCGAAATGGGCGAGGTTATCTCAACCCTGAAAGAAAACATCCAGTACTGTAAAGAGTGTGGCAATGTGAGCGACAGCTCCATTTGCGAAATCTGCGCCGACCACCGCCGCGACCATACCACCTTGTGTATTGTGGAAGACCTGCGCGATGTGATAGCTATAGAAAACACCGGCCAGTACACAGGCATTTACCACGTGCTGGGCGGAGTAATAGCCCCGGCAGACGGCATTGGTCCCGATGACCTGAACATGAACAACTTGCCCGAACGTATTGCCAAAAACGGCGTCAAAGAAATAGTAATGGCCCTGAATGCAACCGTTGAGGGGGATACAACCGTATTCTACCTGGGAAAAAAGCTGAGAGATACGGGGGTGAGAATTTCCACGCTTTCCAAAGGAATTTCGGTAGGAGGTGAGTTGGAATATGCAGATGAGTTAACTTTGGGACGTTCGATTACTAACCGCGTACCATACCAGGCTTAAAAAATACAAGTGAAGTTATCCGTAATTATTGTTAACTACAACGTAAAGGCGTTTTTGGAGCAGGCCCTGCTGAGTGTACAGAAGGCTGCCCAGAAAACCACCGCCGAAGTATTTGTAGTAGATAATGATTCAGTAGACGGCAGTGTGGAAATGGTACAGGAAAAATTTCCCTGGGTTAAATTAATTGCCAACAAAAAAAATGTAGGGTTTTCTGCTGCCAATAACCAGGGGATAAAAGAAAGCACCGGCGAATATGTGTTGCTATTGAACCCGGATACTGTAGTAGAGGAAAGCACTTTTGAGAAATTAGTCCGGTTTATGGACGGAAACCCTGACGCGGGTGGCCTGGGGGTAAGGATGATAGACGGCAAAGGAAAATTCCTGCCTGAATCAAAACGGGGATTGCCAACGCCTGCAGTAGCGTTTTATAAAATGAGCGGGCTGGCTAAATTATTTCCAACATCAAAAGTATTTGGCCGCTATCATTTAAAATATATTGATGAATTTGAAACTTCGGAAGTAGAAGTACTGGCCGGGGCTTTTATGGTGATACGTAAAACCGTGCTGGATAAAATTGGTTTGCTGGACGAAACCTTTTTTATGTACGGCGAGGATATTGACCTGAGCTACCGCATTACCCAGGCCGGTTATAAAAATTATTATTTTCCTGATACCACTATAATTCATTACAAGGGCGAGAGCACCAAAAAAACCAGCGTTAATTACGTATTTGTGTTTTACCGGGCCATGGTAATTTTCGCCCAAAAACACTATAAAGACGGCAATGCCAGGTGGTTTAGCCTGTTTATAAATTTCGCTATTTGGTTCCGGGCTGCAGTTGCATTGGGTGTGCGGTTTATACAACGCACCAAATATGCACTGGTGGATGCTGCAGTACTATTTGGGGGGCATTATTACACCATGTATTACTGGGAAAAAAACCACCGCTATGTTCTGGGGGGGCATTACCCGCCCGTATA
>DASPJH010000074.1:0-6579 GCA_035628715.1 Bacteroidia bacterium | reverse complement strand
ACAGTAAAATTGGTGTTTTTTATTGGTTTGTTGACGGATCGGTATTTGGCGGGCAAACGCCCGTTGGATTGCAATACAGGATACTTTATACAAACTATTGCAACAGCAAAACCGGGGCGCCCGAAATAAAATACACGGTTTTCCCTAAATCGATATTCGAGCTAAACAATAAGGCTGTATATGTTTATCCAAACCCGGCATCTTCCGTTGTTACCATCGCTGTTACAGAACAATCGCCAATAAAGCTCACCGACCTTCAGGGTCGTGAAATACCTTACCAACTAATCAGCAGTGATAACGAAACCACCACACTGGATGTTTCAGCCTTGTCAAACGGCATCTATCTGCTTCATATCCAGTCAGGCAATACAACAGCAACCCACAAACTAGTGGTGCAGCATTAAACCCAATAACCCTTTAAATTTTAAGAAACTTAATTCAGACAACTGGTTACGCCTTCACCGGT
Organism: Bacteroidia bacterium; assembly: GCA_035628715.1. GTDB lineage: Bacteria > Bacteroidota > Bacteroidia > UBA8524 > UBA8524 > SB11. Next base: position 6,113 of record DASPJH010000074.1, on the reverse strand, counting down.
ACCATTACCAGTTTGGGTGCAAAGCGCTGGGCAAGGGCAAATCCGCCAAATAATATCGCGCTGTATGCTATATCTCCCAGGAAAGAGTTGGCTGCAAAAGGTATTCCCATTTCGTAGCACAGCAGCAAACCGCTGAAGTTATCGGGGTAGATACCGAAGGCATCTATTGCCCAAACGCCAAAGTTGGAGATAAGGAAAAACAGTGCCGATGCGGCTACCGCTGTAAGGAACACATTGGCAAAACGAACCTTTTTAATGGAAGAGCCCAGTAAAACCACTAAAGCCAGTGAAACATACTGGAACACCATGTCAGGATAAAAGCCAATAAACAGGTCAGTGATAATCATTGTAACAATAGGTACCAGAAAGGCCCATTTTTTATCGCTTATATGTGCACCGGCAAACAATGCGGCGGCAAGCACGGGGGTAAAATTTGGCCAGGGGGCTAAAAAACGTCCCAATACACCGGCAACTACTAATCCTATTATAACACCAAGGTTCTTTTTCATCGGTTCTTACTTTATCGTCCCGCAAAATAAACCAATAGCGGGCAACGATGCAAATTCAACCTAAAATCAGACCAACGGTTGAATATCAGCGATAAGGGGTGAAACCCTGTTACAACGCTGGTTTTCCTTTTGTCGTTTACATGTCTAAGTTTACCGATACATTGGGTAAATACAGGGTTTATTTGTATTTTTGAAGTTTATAAAAAAGTAACAAGCTAATATGAAAAAAGTAAAATTACTGTTCATTATGCTATTTGCGGGAATGGTTATGGGTGCAAACGCCCAGGCCCCTGCTGGCTGGACATTGATTGAACGCTACACTCCCGCCGCCGGCGAGCTGGGTATAGCCTATGAAAAATGGCAGATGGCCAACGGCCTCACCGTAATACTTCACGAAGACCACAGCGACCCTATCGTGCATGTGGAAATGACCTACAAAGTAGGCTCTAACCGTGAGAGCATGGGAAAATCAGGTTTTGCTCACTTTTTTGAGCACATGATGTTCCAGGGCTCTAAAAACGTTGCTGATGAAGAGCACTTTAAAATTGTACAGGGAGCCGGTGGACAAATGAATGGTACCACCAACAGCGACCGTACCAACTATTTTGAAACCCTGCCCAGCAACATGCTGGAAACTGCACTTTGGCTGGAAGCTGACCGTATGGGCTTTTTACTGGATAGCGTTACCCAAAAGAAATTTGAAGTTCAGCGCGCTACCGTTAAAAACGAGAAGTCGCAGAATATAGAGAACCAGCCGTATGCAATGGCTTTTGTTGAGATTATGGGTCAAACCCTGTATCCTCAGGGCCACCCGTATAGCTGGCCGGTTATTGGTTATGTAGAGGACTTGAACAGCGTATCGGTAGATGACTTGAAAAACTTCTTCCTTCGCTGGTACGGTCCTAACAACGCCATCCTGGTAATTGCCGGTGATATTAAACCAAGTGAAGTATTCCCCTTAGTTGACAAATACTTTGCTCCTATTAAAAAGGGTAAAGCTGTTTCAAAAATGAAGGTGGACAAATGGATACTTCCTTCAGAAAAACACGTGACCTACCCCGATAACGTATATTTCCACATGGACCTGGTAGCTTACCCTACCGTTCCTAACTACGATAAAGACGAGCCTGCCCTGGATATGCTTGCTGAAATCTTTGGGGGCAACATTAACTCGCCTCTTTACCAAAATTTTGTTAAAACTGAAAAAGCAGTTGCTGCCAGCTCATCTCACCCCTGCCGTGAGCTAGGCGGTGAGTTTATGATCAATATCTTCTATAATCCGAAATACACCCAGAAAGAAATAGAAGATTTGCTGAGGAAGACCATTAACGAGTTTGACCCAACCAAAATTACCGACGACCAGCTACTGGCTGCTAAAACCAATATGGAAGCCAACCTGGTACGTATTATGGAAAGCGTGCAGGGCAAAGCCAGCCAGCTTACCAACTGGACTATGCTGATGGGTAACAAATCATACAACCTTAAAAATGAAGTTGAGCGCTACAAAGCTGTAACCAAAGAAGACATTGCCCGTGTATTTGATAAATATATCAAATCGCGTAATGCTGCCTTTGTACACGTTGTACAGCGCGCTCCCGAACTGAAAGATTCATCATTCAGTGCCAATCCTTACCCCGGAATTGTTGATGATGCTAAGGAAAAAGAATACGTGGGGTTGAAATACGAACCCGTAGTTGACAACTTTGACCGCAGCCAGCGCCCTGCCATTGCTGCTGCCGTGCCTGCAAACATTCCCCAATATTACAAAGCCAGCCTGCCCAACGGTATTAAAATATTGGGTACCCAAACAACTGAAGTTCCTACTGTTGACCTGGTTATTACTATAAAAGGCGGTCACCAGCTGGCAGCCTTCAACCCTAAGAAAGTAGGTTTGGCCCGCCTGACTGCTGAAATGATGAACGAGGGTACCAAAAACCGCACTGCGGAGCAACTGGAAGCCGAACTGAACAAGTTAGGCGCTTCTATATTTGTTACTTCAGGCCGTGACAATACACAGATCTATGTTTCATCACTGGATAAAAACATTGATGCTACGCTGAAACTGCTGGAAGATGTGCTGATGAATCCCCGTTTTGATGAAAAAGATTTTAAACGGGTGAAAAACCAGGCCATTGATAACTATTATACCGAGAAAACAAACGCAGCACTTACTGCCAGCAAGGCATTTAATAAAGTAGTATACGGCGAAGACCACATTTTTGGAGCTTACTTTGCCGGAACCAACAAGAGCTTGGATAACATCTCCCTTGAAGATGTTAAAGAGTTCTACAAAAAATACTACAGCCCCTCGTTAACTACTATTACCGTTGTGGGTAACGTTAATAAGGACGTAATACTGCCTAAACTTGATTTCCTGAAGAAATGGGAGGATAAAAAGGTAGTGCTGCCTAAGCTTGCTTTCGATAACAAGCCTGAAAAAGCCATTTACATGGTGGATAAAATTAACGCTCCCCAGTCACAAATCCGTATGGGATATTTGGGCGAGAAGTTTGATTACAAAGGCGATTTCTTCAAAACCCAGGTAATGAACTTCCCATTGGGTGGCAACTTTAACAGCCGTATAAACCTGAACCTGCGCGAAGATAAAGGCTGGACTTACGGCGCCCGCACCAGCTACTCAGGTGGCAAACACCCTGGCGTATTTATGTTTACTGCCGGTATCCGTACGTCAGCTACTGATAGTGCTTTGAAAGAGTTGATTAAAGATTTTGAAAATTTTAAGAAAACCGGTATCACTGAATCGGAACTGGCCTTTACCAAAACCGCCTTTATGCAGGGTGATGCTTTGAATTATGAAAGCTCATTTCAGAAAGCAGGATTTTTGAACCTTATAGAAACTTATAACCTGCCCGAGAATTACCTGGCCGAACAAAATGAGGTGCTTAAATCTCTTACCAAGGCAGAAGTTGATGCGCTTGCAATGAAAATCATTGACCTTGACAAAATGGTGATTGTTGTAGTAGGTGATGAGGAGCTGATTAAAGACGGCTTGAAAAAGCTAGGTTACAAAATCAAAACTGTTGACCCTGATAAAATCAGTGTGAAAGAGATAGATGAAAACGAAAACCGCAAGGTTGTAACCGAAGCCGGTGAATAATATTTCAATGCTCTCCAATCTTACCAAACCCCGCTCAAAAGGCGGGGTTTTTTGTTTACCCCCGACCCCTGAAGGGGCCAACCAGGCAGTGTACGATTAACGACCAGCAGCATACATTGTCGAAGCATCCTGGCGAAAGTCCCCTTTAGGGGATTTAGGGGTAACCAAAATAAAATTTCAACTCCGTGCAGCAAATCGGTAACTTTGACTGTCAATAGGTGGAAACTACTGAACAACAACGCGTGATTACCAAACAGGAGGAAGAACTGATAAAAGGCTGCCTTGACGGGAACCGGTCGGCGCAAAACCGCCTGTTTGACAGATATGCTCCTAAAATGCTGGGGGTATGTTTCCGCTATTCGCAAACCATGCACGAGGCTGAGGATATAATGCAGGATGGGTTTGTAAAGGTATATACCTACCTGCCCACTTTCCGCAGGGAATCGCCGCTGGAGGGCTGGATTAAACGCATTATGGTAAATACTGCGCTCAACCATTTAAAGGCCACCCAGCGTTTACGCATGGAGTCGGACATATCAGAGGCGGAGAATAACGAGCAGTTGTCAGTAAGCCAGTTTCACGATATTGACAGTAATATACTCATGCAACAGATACAGCAGCTGCCCACGGGTTATCGCGTGGTGCTGAACATGTTTGCTATTGAGGGATACAGCCACAAAGAAATTGCTGCCCAGCTGGGTATCAATGAAAGCACGTCGCGCTCGCAGTTTGCGAGGGCAAAAGACATGCTGAAAAAAAAATTGGAAGCGTTGAAAAATTTTGAAAAGCAATATGAAAGACGAAGAGTTCAATGATTTGTTGCAGTTCCATGCGGAATCATTCGAACTGAAACCTACTTCAGGCTCGTTTGATTCGGTAATGCGTAAACTCCACAGGCAAAAGCGCCACAAGCTGGTGGTACGCCTTATGCCAATGGCCGCGGCTATAGCAGCCCTGCCAGTGGCCTGGTTTGTTTTCAGGGATACACCAAAAACCCCTGCCGAAAATACGGCACACCATATAGAAGTTCCTGCGGTTGAAAATAAGGGTATTCCCAATGCCGGCAGCCAGGATTTTAAGGGTGCTGATAACCAAGAGGTACATGGTAATACTAATAAAGATGTTTTCGCCCGGGAAAACGGTTCGGGCAACGCAGATATTCCTCCGGTAAATGAAAATAACATGCTGGTGGCTGAGTCGCCTGTTAATACTCCGGCAATGCAAACTGCGGATACTGCTGATAACAAGCAGGCGCCCACATGGCGCAGTATTCCTTCTTCTGAAGAAAGTGTTCCGGTTATGCTGGCTGAACAGTTGCCTGCCATTAAAATACACCCGGAAAATCAGGTTATAGAGGGTAAAGTGCAGGAGCCTCAGCCCGTATTTGTCAGCATACCCGAACATAAAATTAATAACCAAAAGCAGGCGATACGTCCCGAAGACCCAAAGGCTAAGCGTTGTGAGTACAGCAAGTTTGCTGTAAGTGCATTTGCAACACCTTTTATCGGAGGGTTGTTTACCGCCGGTTATGCATCACCCGACCAGTCTGCCGAGCAAAAAACCGCCTACAATATTGGCGGACAGCCGGTAAGCTATACAACTGGTAACGAAAGGCCTCTGCCCAGTATGGCTGCCGGCCTGAAAGTATCGTTTATGCTGCCTCAGGGATGGTCGGTTTCTGCAGGAATTACCTATGCGGCCCTTAGAATGAATAAATCGGTATTTACACTGGTGGCTGAAAGGGATCCCGGTAACTTAATACCTACTCTAAACAGCATGCAAGCGTATGAAACTCGCCGTAAGATAGCCGAGGATAAGTATAAGGTAGCTTACAATTATATTTCTGTACCAGTGCAGGTGGCTTACTCGTTTAAACACAAAAAATGGGGAATTGACCTTACCGCCGGTACGGCCTTTAATATGCTTCAAAGCGTTACCGAACCAGTAAGGGAGCAACCGTCAGGCAATTACAGTATTGCCAGTCTGGAAACAGCTTCATCAGACTTCAGGAGAATTACAGTGGGAATAAATGCCGGTGCTTATGTAAACTACAGCCTGGGCAACTGCGTGGATATTTATGCAGGCCCTCAGGCAGGCTCTGGCATTCAGTCGGTATATAAACCACAGTCTGCCAGGCAGGCCGCAGTGCCCGTTACCGTAGGCCTGGAAACCGGATTAAAAATTTATTTTTAATCGTGCAGCATATTAACCTGTAGTGCTGTCATTACTACAATAACAGTACTACAAACTATGAAAACAATTAATTATTTTAAAAATGCTGTTTTAGGAAAAACCGCTGTGGCGGCAGTAGCCGTAATGATTCTTTTCGGGGCATGTAAAAAAGAACCGCCCAAACCCGACCCTGCTTGTGACTATACCGCTCATTTTGAGTATGACCAGTATAACACAGGGCATTATGGTAACTATGTAATTGTGCTGGATAACGGCACGCGAATTAATCCCTGTAAAGTAAAGGGCGGCTCCAT
>DASPJH010000073.1:0-3156 GCA_035628715.1 Bacteroidia bacterium | reverse complement strand
CCGGACACCCACATTTCTTTGCGTCTCCGTGCCCTTGCGAGAACCGCAATTTTCGGATAAACAACTCAATACACAATCTTCAGCGTATCAAACAGCCCGTCACGGGTTTTAAGCTCGCCGGTTATAAATTTGTTGAAGTTCTTTATTTCGTCACGTTCATAGTGTTTCAGGGGCAATAACTGCTCTTCCGAAAACAGCCCGGTAGCCTCAATAAACCTTTGTGCTACATGGTACTGAGCGTGCTGTTTTCCATCGTCAATTTTTATAGCCACACCTATTTTTTCAACGGTAAGCCCCAGGCTGTAAACACCCTCAGCTCCTGTTTTGCCGATAATATGGGGTGCGCATACCTGCAACATATCGGTGCAGTAACGCTTGTTCCCGGCCACCATGTGCGGGTAACGGCTTACTGCCTCAATTACCGTATAGCAGGCATCCTGCCGGGATTGGGGAAAGTTGGATGGCTCCACCAAATTTTTATACCCCAGCGCCTGGTTATATACCGGTACTGAAAATATGGGCGCTGAGCAACCGTCCAGCGCTGTTACCATTTTATCAGCAGGGTATTTGTACATTTCAGCTACGGTACTCAGTATTTCCTGCTGGGCAGGGTGCGAAGGGTTAATATAGTCCTCGGTACTCCAGCCCTGGTAAACACAGTACGCCAAAAAACCGGCATGCTTACCACTGCAATTATTATGGATGGCATGGGGCTTCTGCCCCTTGCGTATCAGCTCATTGCTGGTTTCTTTGTCGGTGGGGTACTGTGCGCCGCAACGCAGGGCGTCCTTTGTTAAACCGGCTTTTTCCAATATAGAGGTTACCACCCGCTGGTGTTCCGGCTCACCGTTGTGGCTACCGCACATTACTGCAATTTCTTCCAGCGTAAAATCGAAATGTTCCATCGCCCCGCTTTCCAGCATGGGCAGCACCTGCAGCAGCTTCATGGCCGAACGGGGATAGCATATCTGGTGCACATCGCCCTCGCTGTATATAATCTCGCCTTCTCTGTCTACCACGCACACCACGCCCCGCTGAAAGCTTTCCAGCACACCCTGGCGGTAGGTTTCCACTAAAATAGGGTTCATTTTCTGTCAGTTGATTGAAGTATCGGTTCCCGGAGTTGGAGTCAGGTCCAATTCCAGCTTATATTCTTTTAACACTCTAAAACCCAAAATTCCTTTTTTAAAGGTAAAAGTAACATAGTTAGACCTTCTTATTTCATTAATATCAATAAACGCCCGCAAGCCGAAATACTCGTCGTATTTATTGTTTTCCAGCTGCATAAGGGATGAGGTTTTGTAATAGACCCGGCCATTTTTGGAACGGATTTCCCGGTTTAAACTGAAATAATAACTTTCTTTTACCGGGTTAAATGATACCCAGAAATTTACCATCAGCAATACGGTAATAACTGCTGGCCCCAGCACAAGTGAAACTAATTTCCTCTGCTGGTTTTTAAATTTAATAACCAGTGTAAACACAAAAGAAACAGCTATTATACCAGCATACAACAGTAATAATATTTGTAAAGGAATTAGCGTTTTAAAACCTATATTAAAAAACGTAACAACGTTTACTGTTGATACTATGGTTGCTATAAACCAGTATGTTTTAACAATGCCTTTTGCCTGTACTAAAAATTTATCAGCACCTAATTTCCTTATCCTTGAGATGGATGCACCGGTAACCTGGAATGAGGCTATTATAATTCCAATGCTTATCCAGAAACCGGTCCAGCCCTGCCATATACTAAGCAGTATGGGGAGCAGGAAAACAGCAATTATTGCAAAAACCACAACAATTACGTCCGCTTTTTCTTCTTCAGCTTTTTCTGTGGCATTTTCAGCTTTCCGGTATGCCCTGTACCGCATTCTCGATTTACGGTGGGCCTCCTCACGCACCCTCGCCTCCTCCCTGCGCCACCAACGTGCAAAATCATCAATTTGTGCATCGCCGCTGGATGTTATTTTACCTTCTTTTAAATTGATTAAATATTCATAAGCCTCGTTTACCTCTACAAATTTTTCCTGTGCACCGGGCGTTTTATTTCTGTCGGGATGAAACTGCTTGGCCTTGCTGCGGTATGCTTTGCGTATATCATCCACCGTGGCATTTTCCGGAAGGTCTAATATGTCGTAGTATTTATTCATGGGCTTCCAGTCTTCTTTTTAAATCACCCAGCACATAATCATGTTCAGCCTCAATGGCTTTTTGTTCTATAAAATTCCAGTAAAGCCGAGGTTGTAGTTCTGACGTGTAGGTTGTGGTGCGGGTAATCATCGTGCCACCGTCCACTTCTTTAAATGTATAAATGGCATCCTCAAATTTTAGCCAGTGCAATCCTGGAAGACCAAAGTTGGTAACCTTCATTGCCAGCCGTTCGCCGGGTTTATATTCTGTTACCACCTCTTCTATAGAGCCCATTTCAAAATAGCAGATGCGCTTAGCACCCGTTTCTTCTTTTTCAAGTATGCATTTTTGCGGAATAGGGAGACCAATATTTAATAGCAATGACGGCGTGCCAGCCAGCGTATCTACTGATTTTATATAGTCGAAAACAATTTCCTTTTTATAGGGAAGGATAAGGGATGTTTCTATTTTGTTTAACGAAGGTGCACTGTTAACTGCATTTTCAACGGAGCCGGAAATACCGATTAATAACACAGGAATTAAGGTGGTTTTTAGCATATTTTCTTCTTTAATATGCTTCCTTACGAGGTACCCGGCAAAAATGCCGGTAGTAACTACCAGCACCATTAACGGGAAAACCACTGCAAGGCAAAAAAATGCTTCGAGTCCCGCTGTAAGCAGCAGCAATGAAAACATAACCAGGCCTGTAAATATTGCATAATAAGAAGTCCGCCTCCAGCTCGGCCGGTGCCTGAGTGTAAAACCAATACTGAACGGCACAATTATGAATAAGGTGATCCCAAAACCGATAAACTCATTCATAAGCAATAGGAACGAACCCACTGAAATTATTATCGTAAGCAGGGTGGTTATTAAAAATTGTTTTTTGCCAGTCTCTGGCTTTTCCTCCACTTCTGACCTCACACCCTTCAAAAACTCCTTCATCCCCTCAAACGCCTTTGCTCTATGGCTGAGTTGGTTTTTCTCCTCCAGCGTCATTTCGGCAAAGGTGCGGGCATGGCC
>DASPJH010000072.1:0-7247 GCA_035628715.1 Bacteroidia bacterium | reverse complement strand
AAGCTCAATATAGGTGGTGTCCACATCCATTACAGGGTTAGAAAATTGCAGTTTCAGGCTGTCGTAAAAATTAAAGCCCATATAGGTTTCCCCTGAGGTTAGCTCAAAGGTTTTATACTTTCTCTGCTTACAACGGGAGATGTATGTTTCAGTAACGGTATCAATTTTTATTTGAAGAATCAGTGAGTCATAGCATGAATCGGAAGTATAGTAAAAGGCGGTGTCGCAGTTTTGTGAAGGTTTATGCAGTATTGACGGTACTTTCCTGCGGTAACCAAAGTCGTACCCATTCACTACTAAGTTACATTTACTACCCGACGTGATAATCATATATTCTCCCTTGCTTTGCTCTCTAACCGTTATCAGCTGTGGCTTTGACCGGTCAAACTGCTGAGGTGATAGAAGAAGGTTGTAAACCAGGCTTTCTTTAACTGCATAGGATAAAGTTATTAAATCTGAGTAAAAAGCTATTTTTTCGCTCGATTCTATTTTCAGGTTTTTATTAAGGTCTTCAAAAGCAACTAATTGATACGTTCCTGGTCGCAGGTAATTAAATGTAAATGAGCCAGTTTCGTCAGGTTTTACGAGGTAAGACGGCTTGTTTTTAAATATGGTTGAATCATCTTTAATTTCATACAGGCCGATAGCTGCATCTGCTGAAGGTAATAAAGTAAACCCATCCTTAACAGAACCTGAAAGTGATAAGCTATCAATAAAGTCGCCGGTAGAGAAGGTATAAGACAAACCGCCCAATATATTTCCTTCGTTATTATCCTTTATTCCGTTTCCAAAATTAATGGTATAAGTAGTATTGGGAAGTAATGGCTCTTTAAACTTAACCTCCACCTTTTTACCTCTAAGATTTATATCAGGGGCTTTCTCCTGTGGGGGAGACATAATGAACTGATTATTGATGTCATTTAGTACCACGTATTCATCAATCTGGAATACTATAAAAGAAGCATTAAAACGGGTGGTCTTATTTTCCGGGGTTACTTTTTTAACCTTTGGAGGTGTTTCATCCTTCGGTCCGCCTGTCGGAGCAACTATCCCGGCGCAGGAATAAATAAGGAGGATAATAAGCAGAGGGGATATTTTTTTTAATAACATTTTGTTTATCGGCGGATGCAAAAATAATCATCTTCCGAAATGCACCATCAACACCGACACATCTGCCGGAGAAACTCCACTTATTCTTGACGCCTGTCCCAGTGTTTCCGGTTTAATTTTGGTTAGTTTTTCTCTTGCTTCCGATGAAAGGGATGATACTCCTTTGAAGTTAAACGATGCAGGAATTTTAATATTTTCAAGTCGCAGTAGTTTCTCAGCAGTCTCCATTTCCTTTTCGATGTAGCTTTCGTACTTAACATTTATCTCTGCCTGCATTTTTTCTTCTTCAGAGAACTGCGACAAAAAGTTGGCTATAGATGGCACCTGCTCCAGGTGGCGTATTTCTACCTGTGGCCGAAGTAAAACCTGTGCAATTTTATAATTCTGCGGCAGTTCGGCAGTGCCCAATGAAACCAGTAATGAATTTATCTCACCCGGCTCTACGCTGGTTTTTTTGAAATGCTTAATTATTTCTTCGGAAGCATTAATTTTCTTTTTAACGGCATCCATCCGTTTTTGTGTAGCCAAACCTATGTTATACCCTTTTTCTGTTAAACGGATATCTGCGTTATCCTGGCGCAATAAAATACGGTATTCAGCACGCGATGTAAACATGCGGTAAGGTTCTTCTGTACCTTTATTGATCAAGTCATCAATCAATACCCCGATATAAGCATCCGAACGGCTTAAAATAAAAGGTTCTTTTTCATTCACTTTTAAATGGGCATTTATACCGGCCATTAATCCCTGGCAGGCGGCTTCCTCATATCCTGTTGTTCCATTTATTTGCCCTGCAAAGTACAGGTTACTGATTATTTTGGTTTCCAGTGTATGGTGCAGTTGGGTAGGCGGAAAATAATCGTACTCAATTGCATATCCGGGCCTGAATATTTTAGCATTTTCAAATCCGGGAATAGTTTGCAAGGCTTTTACCTGCACATGATCGGGCAATGAAGTAGAAAACCCGTTAACATATACTTCTACAGTATCCCAACCTTCCGGTTCCACAAAAATCTGGTGGCGGTCACGCTCTGCAAACCGGTTTATTTTATCTTCAATGGATGGGCAATACCTGGGACCGATACCTTGTATGGTTCCATTGTACATGGGTGACTCGTTAAAGCCAGTCCGTAATATTTCATGTACCTGGTTATTGGTATAGGTAATATAACAACTGCGCTGTTTTTGTAACGGTTGGGTTTCGTCTGAGTACGAAAATTTTTGAGGATCTTCATCACCCTTTTGTTCTTCCATGGCTGCATAGTTCAAACTACGCCCATCTACGCGGGGAGGTGTACCGGTTTTCATCCTTCCGGCTTCAAAACCCAATTCAACCAATTGTTCGGTTATCCCCGTGGCTGATTTTTCACCCATACGGCCACCACCAAATTGTTTAGTGCCGATATGTATTAATCCATTCAGGAAGGTTCCGTTGGTTAAAACAACAGCTTTACATGAAAATTTCATTCCCATGGAGGTTACTACACCCTCTACCCTGTCATCGTTTACTATCAAACTTTTTACGGTATCCTGGAAAAAATCAACATTGGGAGTTTGTTCCAACCGTATACGCCATTCCTGTGCAAACAGCCACCTGTCCGATTGCGCTCTCGGACTCCACATGGCGGCACCCTTACTTTTATTAAGCATACGGAATTGTATCATGGTTTTATCCGTAACAATTCCAGAGTAACCGCCCAAGGCATCAATTTCGCGCACAATTTGTCCTTTTGCAACGCCGCCCATGGCAGGGTTGCAACTCATTTGTGCAATGGTTTGCATGTTCATGGTCACCAGCAGCACCCGTGAGCCCATATTGGCAGCACTAGCCGCAGCTTCACAACCAGCGTGGCCTCCACCAACAACTATTATATCGTAATTATCAAACATTTACTTTACTTGAATTAACGTTCCACGTGAAACGTTATATTTATTATTTTGTCACCCCGAACGTAGTCGAAGGGTCCTCATCCCGCCATTAACTCCAAACTTCTCCCCTTTCCAATCAATCCCTTCTCCTTTAGGAGAAGGGCGACGTGCTAGTATGGCACGAAAGCTTACCATCGGGGATGAGGTAAACCAATCACTTATCTCGGTTCCGCTCAATATGACATCTTGCCCGCTCACCAACTCACCAGATCCTAGTTTACAAACACCGCACTGCGTTGTGACCCTGAACGTAATCCAGGTCCCTCATCCCGCCATTAACTCCAAACTTCTCCCCTTTCCAATCAATCCTTTCTCCTTTAGGAGAAGGGCGACGTGCTAGTATGGTACCAAGCTAACCATCGGGGATGAGGTGAACCAATCACCTACCTCGGTTCCGCTTAATATGACATCTTGCCCGCTCACCAACTCAACCAGATCCTAGTTTGCAAACACCGCACTACGTTGTGACACTGAACGTAATCAAGGGTCCTCATCCCGCCATTGAGCCCAAACTTCTCCCCTTTCCAGTCAATCCCTTCTCCTAAAGGGAGAAGGGCGACGTGCTAGTATGGTACCAAGCTAGCCATCGGGATGAGGTGCGTCCAATTAGCATATTACCTCATTGGCCAATTAACCCCAAACACGCATCCTCTTTCTCCCTAATCACTGTTTCTTCATCCTTCGTTTTATCATTATATCCCAGCAAGTGCAAAACACCGTGAATTATTACCCGGTGTAATTCTGTTTCACGTGGAACGTTATTTTTTTCTGCATTATCCCCTACCCTATCCAGGCTGATAAACAAATCGCCGTTTACCTTTTCATTATTGTAGTTAAAGGTGATTATATCTGTATAGTAATCGTGTTCCAGGTATTCTTTATTAATGGAGAGCAGGTATTCATCATCACAAAAGATAATATTAATATCCCCCGGCTTTTTGCCTTCGTTTCCAATAACCAGCTTGATCCAGTTTTTAAGTATCGTTTTATTCTTAACAGGATTACTTACCCCTTCGGTAAAAAAATTTATCATCTCAGCAAGTGTACCGTACCTTTAAAATTGTACTTCTTTTCATTTAGTCCAAAAACTTCGCAAAGATACAAATAAACACCATCAGGGCACAACTCTCCGTCCAATCCAGTTCCATCCCAACCCGTGCGGATATTATCAATCTTTTTTACCAGCTGTCCTGTCCGGGAATAAATAAGCATAGAAGATTTTTTATAATCAACATTAGCACCTACAGGGTAAAACCGTTTGTTCACTTCTAGGGGAGCAAAGGCGTTGGGGAAGTATATTGAAACGTCCTCTACAATACAAACTGTATTAGATTTTGACGTGGACTGCTCCCCGTATTTATTCCCCGTATTTTCAGTAGCGAGTATATAATAACAAGTGCCCTGTATACCTATATCATCGGGGAGTGTATTATCTACCTGGAAACTATCAGTGATAGTAAACTGACTGTTCCACGTGAAACCTGAGCCGAAGTCAAACCCCCTGAATATTTCATACCGGTTTACATCTGCATCCCAAGTGCGGTATTTATTCCATTTTAATTCGTTACCATTAGCCGAGGGGATAGCCTCCAGAAATATTGTTTTTGCAGTATTGCTGGTATCCAATGGTTTTTTGCATTGATCATAATTAATAAACCGGTATTCATACGATGCCAGGTAAGGAAGTACGCCAAGGTCCTTATATATAAGGAAGGTTGAATCGTCGTATGTTAACTCGTTTATTTTGGTAAAGGTTTCATCGCCGGTTTTACGGTACATATAAATTTTACGCGTATCGGATAATGTATCGGCCAGCAGCTTTAATTCTATGGTGGACGAATCAACTACGGTAGCATAACTGATGTAGTTCCGGGCAGAGTGCTTCCTTGCACGGGTAAATACAGTTATTTTATTTGACGAAGATGTAAACCCTTTTGTTCCCTCCCTTGCCCGTATATAGAACTCAAGAGTATCACCCGGAGTAAACCCCAGGAAAGTATCCGTTAGCGCCGTTAAGTTTCTCAGGATATTAAAATTGCCGGAATTGATTTTTAGGTTTATATCATATCCGGAAATGTTTGACCAACCTACATAGGCCGACCAGTTCAGCGTAATTTTATTCCTGCAGGTATCATAGCTGTACTGAAGAAATACTGTACGATGTACGGTAGCAATAACAGACTGGTTCAGGCAACTGTCAAGGGCCGTCAAAGTATAGGATTGAGCACCTGCACTGGGATTTGCTGCAGGATCAGTGAATATGGTGGCATTTACTGTATCAATAGGCGTATTGTTGGTTCCTGAGTTGGTCCATACGACGTAGGAAAAAAGATCGGGTGCAGGGTTGATGCTCCATCCTACCTGCACCTTACCCGTATTAATATCCACGCTTACAGAATCTATTTCGGATACGCCCGGCTGATCAAAATCTATCGCAAGTGTTTGAGAGTAAGCAGAGTCGCCCGTACAAAGAAATTTATATACAAGATAATAGCTCCAGGAAGTAGATATGCCTTTTGCGCCAAAATGGGTATAGCTGGTAGCGCCTATATTAGCTAAACTGTCTATTAACTGAAAAGGCTGTAAGTTGTTAATACGCCCATAGATATATAATTGTTGAAAACCGCCGCACGGATCATTTAGCGGCGACCAGTTCAGGGTAATATCGTTGCCAATGCCAATGGCGCAAACCTTTCGGAAATCAGGAAAGTTGTTCTGTGAATGGGCAAAAAGAGAAAAAGCAGCGGCTGCCCACAAGGCAAAAGCCTTTGGGAGGTAAGTGTTAAATGCCTGCCACCACCTGGTATATTTCATCCTGTTTCAAATATTTACGGGCAATTTCCATCAGCCCATTCGTGTCCAGGTTTTTCAGAAGACGAATGTAATTGTGGAAATAGTTGTAATCCTGCCCGTAATCTATCAGTGTTTTATATTTTTCTGATACCGCAAAAGGCCCGTCCAAACTCCGTAAGAAACTCCCTAAGCTGTAATTTTTCAGTATGTCAAGCTCTTCTTCGCTTAGCGGCTCCTCTTTTAAACGGTTAATTTCCTTAAATATTTCACTTATAGTATCCTCGTATACTTCTTTGTTTACGTCGGTTTGTATGCTGAATACCCCCGAATCCGGCAGCGACCATAAGCTGGAATGTATGCCGTAAGTGTACCCCTTTTCTTCACGGATATTCTTCATCAGCCGCGAACCAAAAAAGCCCCCCAGCATGGTAACCAGTATTCCGAACAGCTGGTAATCAGGCTGTAGCCGGTTAATGGTTCTGAAGCCCAGCCTTACAGTGGTTTGTACACTCCCCTCTTTGGGAACCTGCCATATTTTATTGGTTTCCGGGCTGTATTCAAAAGTGGGAGTATTCAATTGTCGTGCCTCAAACCGTTTAAAACAGGTATTCAGCGTTTGCAACGTTTCCTTTGTAACCCCACCGGCCAGTATTATATACTTTAACTTTTTAGACTGGCGGTAAAAATTTTCAATCGCTTCCTTTGTTAATGCTTCGTAATCAGATTCTTCAGCTGTGAACCCATACGGGTGGTTGCCAAAAACGGCCCTGTTAAATTGGCGGCGGGCCATAAAAGCCGTTTTCTGCTTGGATACGGTAAGGTTTTGGATTTTTACAAGTTTGTATACATCCAGGTCGTTTTGGTTAAACTCTGCATTGTCCAGGTACCTGGCCATTAAATCATACACCGTGTTTGAATGTTTGGCCAGGCAGTAAAACGTAATAGTGCTGTCGGTATAGTTGGATGTTTTGCTGTAAAAGGCGCCATAATAATCAAACTCCGAAGCTATTTCCTCCTCGTTCTTACCCTCAGCCCCCATTAAAAGCAGGTTGGTTGCTGCGCTGGCCACCAGTTTGTTCTCTGAGTGAAGGCTGCCCGCATCAAATACCAGGTCGGTTTTAATAATATCGGTGGTATCGGTTTTAAAAACGCATACCATTACGCCGTTATCCAGGTGGTGAATTTCCGGCTGAAGAAATTCAATATCCTGTATGGTTTCCAATGCCGGAGCTGTTGTTCTGTCTATTGTCATTCTTTTATGGTAACCTGTTAAATAAAGTCAATTAATGTTTTTTATTCTTCCCCTCATCCCCGGCATTTATCCAACTTCTCCCCTGTCCAATTTCTCTCTTCTCCTTCAGGAGAAGGGACGTTCAAGGGTGGCACCAAGCCTAAACTACGGGACAAGGGCACAA
>DASPJH010000071.1:0-2787 GCA_035628715.1 Bacteroidia bacterium | reverse complement strand
AACTGGTTCTCGGCATATTCCAGGTACTCGCTATTGCTGTAGATACGTATGCCTAGAAACTTGTCCCCTGTGCGGGCCGAACTTTGATGGCGAAAATAATCGGGTGTGCCGGTAGCTATATACCAGTGGTAGGCAAAAGTGTCGGCCACGCCGGTTATTTCGCTTATATCATCGCTGTAATATTTTTTAAATTTAGAATTTTCAAAACTGTAATTGCCTACCAGGTTGCGGCCTGTGTCTTTCAAGCTGAATCCGTCGTCGGCCAATGCCGCAATTTCGTATTTATCAGAGTTAGGAGCAGCTTTGGGATATACAAACACCCCCTTGCCGTTATTTACCACTATTTGCCTGAAGGGTGTGCCGTGCAGGTAATTGGTAAGCCGCATGGAGTCGGCGGAGATACGGGTAAGCGTAAAACTATCGGTAAGGAAATTAAATAGCCCTTCGGTAAAAAATTCAGTTTTCGAAAGATTTCCATTACTGTAATATTCTTTTTTCAGCAACTCACCATTGGTGCTATAATATTCCCACGTACCTTTTGCTTTAGCCCCACTTTTACGGGCCTTATGAAATTCAACCAGCGCAGGGTCGCCGGTTTCATAAAAATATTCCCATTTACCGTTTTTTACTTTGGTAATATCATGGCCGTAGGTAGATTTTATCTTCCAGGATTTATAAGTGCCTTTTGATTTAAGCTGCCCCGACTCATAAAAGTCCTCCGTATACTGGGCAGTAAGAGCAAAAGGCAACAGGACTAAAAGAATGTTAAAAAGTAATTTCATGCTTTACTTGCAAACGCACACATTTGTAAAAAATTTCACCGGCAATGCACCAAAGATATGATGTAATTGTAATTGGCGGCGGGGCGGCCGGCTTTTTTGCAGCTATATCTGCAAAACTGCACCACCCTGACTTAAAGGTAGCCATTGCCGAAAAAACAGGCAAGCTGTTGGCCAAAGTAAAGGTATCGGGCGGCGGCAGGTGCAATGTTACCCATCATTGTTTTGATAATAAAAAGCTCAGCACTTATTACCCGCGGGGCGAAAAAGAATTGCGCCAGGTATTTCCGCAGTTTGAAGTAAAAGATACGGTGGAATGGTTTGAGGTGCGCGGTGTGAAACTGAAAACCGAACCCGACGGCAGGATGTTTCCTGTTACGGACGACTCACAAACCATAATAGATTGTTTGCTGAAAGAAACCCAGCGACTAAAGGTGGAAATCTTAACCTATACACCGGTAGAAAAAGTTAAACCCATGACTGATGGTTTTGAATTAATAATAAATGATGACGTTGTTTGGACAGAAAAAATAATTATTGCCAGCGGTGGCAGTCCTAAGGAAAGCGGCCTGTACTGGCTGAAAGAGCTAGGCCACGAAATTGTGCCGCCTGTGCCCTCGTTATTTACATTTAATATGCCGCAAAACCCAATTACGCAATTAATGGGGGTAAGCGTGCCCAATGCCAGGGTGCGTATTAACGGAACCAAACTGATGTATACCGGCCCCCTGCTGGTAACTCACTGGGGAATGAGCGGCCCGGCGGTATTGAAGCTTTCGGCGTGGGGCGCCAGGTGGATGGCCGAACACAATTACCATTGCACTATATCGGTAAACTGGCAGGAAGCAAAAAATGAAGACGAGGTTAGGAATTATTTAACAGATTTTAAATCCTCAAATAAATTAAAACAGTTAATAACTATTGCTCCTTATAATTTACCCAAACGGTTATGGATTTACTTTTTGGAACGACTGGGCATTGATGAAACCCTGCAATGGGTCAACATCAGCAAACAGGATTTTAACCGGCTGGTAAATACACTTTATAATGATGAATACGAGGTGAAGGGTAAAACCACATTTAAAGAGGAATTTGTTACAGCTGGTGGAGTAAGCCTGAAAGACGTGGACATGAAAACCATGCAAAGCCGCAAGGTGCCGGGAATGTACTTTGCCGGCGAGGTGCTGGATTTAGACGGCATAACCGGGGGTTTTAATTTCCAGGCGGCATGGAGCACGGGATGGGTTGCGGGGAAATTGGAGTAATTAAATGTTAAATAATAAATGGAAAATATAAAACTATCAGCTCCGGCCAGGCGGGCACTGACCAACGCAGGTATTACTTCGCTGAAACAATTATCCGGATATACTGAAGTTGAAATTGCCAACCTGCACGGCATTGGTAAAAATGCTTTGGATGCTTTGAAAAAAGCCATGGCAGATTTGGGACTACCTTTTAAAAAGCCAGTTTAACTCTCGTTACTGTCCGTATCCTTTTTCTTTTCCTTTTTGAAGGCTGTAAACAGCAATCCTCCCTCATAGAACCGGTAAAGGGTGCTGTTTACCGGTTTGGATGTAATGGAACACGTGCCACTGGCACAGCCTACAAAATTCCAGTACAGGAAACCTGCCAGGGCGCCTGCCAGTATACCGGCAATCAGCCATTTATGTTTGGATATGAATTGCATGATTTTTTAAGGTCAAATTGCGTGCCGTGGGTTAAAAGCCATCGCCAACGTTATTTCCTGTCAAATCTCAACCGTTGGCCCAGTATACTTTCGTCAAAGTGGCCGTTGTCCCAAGCCAGGTGGCCGTTTACAAAAGTTTTGGCAATGGTGCTGCCAAAGGTATGCCCCTCAAACGGCGACCAGCCGCATTTATACCAAAGGTTTTCGCGGGTTACAGGCGTAGGGGTATTCAGGTCGGCCAGCACCAAATCGGCATAGTAGCCCTCGCGTATATAGCCGCGCCTGTCAATAGCGAATAAGTCGGCCACGTTATGGCTCATT
>DASPJH010000070.1:0-10346 GCA_035628715.1 Bacteroidia bacterium | reverse complement strand
TCTTCATACAGCCTGAAACTGTCCCGATCATCATCAGAGCCCATGTACTCATCAATGTCAAAGCGGTCGGCCTCCTCATACATATCGGCTTCCGTTTCGCCTTCGCTGTCAAAGTCTTCGTATTCCTCCTTGGCTGGCGCTTCTGCTTCTGATTGCTGAAATTCCAGTTCATCGCCTTCTTTACCACTTTCAAGAGCAGGGTTTTCAATCATCTCCTGTTCCAGGCGCTGCTCAAAATCCTGCGTGCTCAGCTGAAGCAGTTTTATAAACTGTATCTGCTGAGGCGATAGCTTTTGAAGTAATTTTTGTGTTAGGTTTTGTTTTAGCATTGTTGTAACCTCAACATTGACAAAAATTTTGCCCAAAATTACCGAATTTTGCCAACCATTAGAAAAATCTGAAAAAAAAGAATGTATATAAAAGATTTACATGCCCATGTGGGGCAGGAAGTTACACTGAAAGGATGGGTAGCTAACAAACGCGAAGGAAAAGGATTGATATTTGTGATTTTGCGCGACGGCACAGGGCTTTGCCAGTGTGTGGTAAGCGCTGAATCGGTAAATAATGAACTGTTTGAAAACGCCGGAAGTCTTACGCTGGAAAGCTCTCTTGCCATTACCGGTAAGGTGGTAAAGGATGAACGCCAGGTGGGCGGCTATGAGCTACAGGTAACCGGCCTGGATATAATGCAAGTAACTAAAGACTACCCTATTGCAAAAAAAGAGCATGGGGTGGAATTTTTGATGGATAACCGCCACCTGTGGCTGCGCAGCAACCGCCAGTGGGCCATTATGAAAATCCGCAACAGGATAATTTTTTCTATCCATAATTTTTTCCAGGAGAATGGTTTTGTACTGATGGATGCGCCTTTGTTTACGGCCAACGCCAGCGAAGGAACTTCAAACCTGTTTGAAACAGATTTTTTTGGTGAGCCGGCATACCTTTCACAATCCGGCCAGCTATATGGGGAAGCAATGGCCATGGCAATGGGGAAAATTTACACATTCGGGCCCACATTCAGGGCTGAAAAATCAAAAACCCGCCGTCACCTTGCCGAGTTTTGGATGATAGAACCCGAAATGGCGTTTTACGACATTTTTGTGAACATGGATCTTATTGAAGATTTCCTGAGATACGTGGTGACGGACGTGCTGAAACACTGCCGGGAGGAATTAAAGATGGTAGGCCGTGATACTGCCATACTTGAAAATATTGTGAAACCTTTTCCCCGCCTTACCTATGATGAGGCTGTACGTATTATTAAAGGCGAGCAGGATGTGAACGGCAGGAACAGCATTAAATCGCTGGAAGATGATTTGGCAGCTGTGGAAGCTCGTATTGCAGAAGTTAATAAAGAAATAGCCGAGCGGGAAGAAAAAATAAAAACTCCCGGTATGAAAAAGGGCGAGATTGGCTTTAACCAGGCTAAGATTGACTCTTTAAAACAGGAGCTGAAAGACCTGGAAGAAGACCAGCGCAACATACCACAGTGGATTGCCAGCGCTAAGAATTTTGAATACGGCAACGACTTTGGCGGCAGCGACGAAACGGTAATTACCCGCCTGTTTGATGTGCCTATTATGGTATATAACTGGCCGCATGCTGTAAAAGCATTTTACCTGAAACGCGACCCAAACGACGATCGTTTTGCCCGCGGTGTGGACGTTTTGGCTCCCGAAGGGTATGGTGAAATTGTGGGCGGTGGCGAGCGTGAAACCGACCTGGAAATGCTGACGCACAAAATTGAGGAGCACCAGCTGCCGATGGAGGCATTTGAGTGGTATTTGGATTTGCGCCGTTATGGCAGTGTGCCCCATGCCGGTTTTGGGCTGGGACTGGAACGCATTGTAACCTGGGTGTGCAAGCTGCCCCACGTGCGCGAGAGTATCCCCTTCCCGAGGATGTATGGTAATTTGATGCCGTAAGGAAGCATGGATTTTCAATTATTTAATTTGTGCAATGCTTAATCTATATATTGATACTAATGCATACTTAACCTTCTATCATCTCACAAGTGATGATTTAGAAGAGTTAAAAAAATTACATGTCTTAATTAGTGGAAAGAAGATAAAACTTCATCTTCCAGAACAAACCTATGATGAATTCAAAAGGAATAGAGAAGTTAAAATAGCTGATGCATTAAAAAGGTTTAGGGAGGAAAAATTAAATAATCAATTCCCACAGATATGCAAGGATTATCCGGAATATGAAAAAACGCGTGAGGCTATAAAAGAATTTGGAAAAAACAAATCCGCTCTTATAGAAAAAATATTGATAGACATTGAGGCAAACAGCCTGTTAGCAGATGAAATTTTGAATGAACTTTTTGATAAAGCAATTTTCTATAATTATGAAGGTCGTATAATAAACTCTGCAAGATTAAGATATGATTTAGGGAAACCTCCGGGAAAAAACAAGTCTTATGGAGACGCAATAAATTGGGAAACTTTATTGGAGAATACAGAACACAGTGAGGATTTATATTTTATTTCCGACGACGGTGACTTCTATTCTGAAATTGATAGTACAAAGTTCAATAGCTATTTGATTAACGAATGGAGACAAGAAAAAAGATCTAACTTATATCATTATAGACGAATTTCTGAATTTTTTAAAGATAAGTTTCCCTCGATTAAGATTGCGTCTGATTATGAAAAAGATATTTTATTAAAGGACTTCGGTGAAAGTCATTCCTTTGCAAACAGTAGAGCTATTCTAAAAAAACTATCAAAGTTTGACGATTTTTCTTCTCAACAAATCAATGATTTTGCTACAGCTTGTTTGAGTAATAACCAAATCTATTGGATTAAGGATGATGTTGATATAAAAGAATATGTGGAAGGTATCATTCACCAAAACAAAGATAAATTGGATCCAAATATAAAAAGTGAATTAAAAGCCTTATATGATTACTTATCAATATAGCCTTTAACTTTTGCTCTCAATTCTTCAAAAAACTCCTCTGCACTAACAGTCTCCTCGTCTTCATCTACAATCTCCACGGTGTTTTCGGGCAGGTGTTTTATCAGTTCCATCAGTTCTGCACCCTTAGGTGTGGAATCATCAATGATAACGGTATGTTTCATACTCAAATATACAGCTTTTCTTTTGAACGGGATAGCTGCAGCAGGTAGCATTGTTATATAAAACCGGTTTATAACCGGTTTTGGTGTTGAGTTCAGACAAAAAAAAACCGGGCCGGTAATACCGGCCCGGTTGAAAAATGAATGAACTGAAATTGTGTGTATAGGTTACTGTTTAACAAGTTTGGTAGTGCGGGTACCGTTATCGCTTTGCACCTCTACAATATACATTCCTGAAGGAATGGATTGCAGTTGCAGTATAAAGCGGCCTTCTTCCACCACTAAGCCTGCTGCTACAGCCACTCCTGCCATATTGCGCAGCACTACTTTGGGGTTCACCATATTTTTAACCACTACCATAGCCTGTTCGGCAGCAGGGTTGGGGGTAACGCTTATTTCGCTGTTAAGAACAGGGTTGTTATTCACCGTTACTTCCCTGCAATATTCTTTTACAGTTTCTTCTACCACTGCGCCGTTAGCATCGTATATAAAGCTCTTCACTTCCAGGCAAACGGTGTAAGTGCCGGGCTGTGCATAAACGTGGGCAGGGTTTTGCTGGCCTGAAGTGGTGCCATCGCCAAAATTCCATTCATACTCGTTTACAGGGCTTGGGGCTGCAGTAGCATCGTTAAATTTAACACCGTTGGCTATGTTAATGCCGGTGGTATTAAATCCAACTTTTCCGTTGGGGTGGCCGCCACCTTCACCATCATCGCCGCCGCCGGTTCCCCTGTCAACATATACCCAGTTGCAGGTGCGTTTGCAGCAGGTTTGGTTACCTACTTTGCGTATTACAGTAAGGCACACTTCATATTCACCTGCGTTTGCATAAGCGTGTGTAGGGTTTTGCAGGTTCGATGTTCCGCCATCTCCAAACTCCCAGAACCAACCCACTGATGTGCCCGGACCTGACGACCCTTCATAGAAGTTTTTAGGGTTCGCATCGTCCCACTCAAATGCAGCTTCAAACTCATCGCAGTTACATTCTTCCACCATTACCTGGTATTCAAGGCGATATTCGCAATCACCAACAGTATAAACAGCGGTGTAAATACCATTCATGGAAGGATCTGCATTAGGAATATTTACTGAACCTGTACCCAGGTAAGCTCCGTTAGGGCCGTACCAGCTGGTAGTTACGCAGGGGGCACCGTGTCCGGCAAGGTTTATATCTCCACCGCAGGGTATTCCAAAACCAACGCCTAAAGGTTTTTCAAATACATAAACGTCAGAAATTACCAGCTCATACTGCCGGTAACCATGGTCGGCAGATATGCCTGACCAGAAGGGATAGAACCACAGCTGGTTATAATTGGCATCAGGGGTATAATCTACAACCACCTGTGTCCAGGTAGTATTGTATCCCCAGCTGGTATGAATGTTCTGCGATGTGGCAGGAGTGGGGATGGCAGTTGAAGAACCTTGGGTAAGCCCGGTTGCAGCTTTAACATTCAGGTTCCCCAAGTTTAGAGTCCCCGTGTTTTTTACCCAGAAACAAATGCGGTAATCCACTCCCTGCTGGAAATTGTAGCAGGAGAAAACACCTTCGCCCTTGCTCTCATACGACCACATCCAGATAGAATTTGAACCGGTTGCGCCGCTACCGATGCCTACTGACGGAGAACCGTGTGAGCGCCACCAGTCATTCATAGTAGTTCCGCCCGCATTCAAATCCCCACCCTGCGAGGCAATCATTGTAGGGTTAGCGATACAATTGGGGGCATCCGTACAATTTTGCGCTGAAGCATTAGCTGTTGTTCCGTAAAAGAAAATTACGGCTACGAGCATTTTAAAAATTTGTGAAAAGAAATTGTGTTTCATACAATTAATAATTAGGTTGATAATTAGAAAATACGGCCCGCTTAAAGGGCAGGCCAGCTTATGCAACACAAAACTATACCCCTCATATCCTGTAAAAAATAATTAAAAAGTATTATTTTACTGCAGGGCAATCATTTTTTCTAATACTATTGTATTATATATTTTAATAATGCTTGATTAGTCTTTTGATAATCAGTGTACAATGTATTCCTGGTTACTAAGTGAATAACGTATGTTTCTGGGAATCTTTGAATTAGACAGGATGGGGTTGATTAAATGGAAAAATGGATTAAATTGCCTGTCTACTTAGTGATTGCATGGACGTGAAAGTGTTATTAATAAGCCTATTAATTATTGCAGGGGCGGTGCCTGTTGCTACAGCTCAGGAAAGCCTTGTAGACTACGAGCATTTTTCAGTAGCCAGCGGGCTGCCCACTCAAACAACATATAATCTTATCCAGGACAGGAATGGCTTTTTATGGATTGCCACCGATGCCGGGGTTAGCCGTTTTGACGGATTGCATTTTGAAAACTTTACCACTATAAATGGCTTAGGTGATAATGAGATAATAAGCTTATATGAAGATAAAAAGGGGCGGATTTGGTTTATGCCGTTTACATCAAAACTAAGCTATTACCTGGATGGGAATTTTTATACGGAAGAAAACGACCGCATGCTGAAAAGCCTGAGCGGCTACAACATTACCAGCATGATAGAAGATTATTCAGGAACTGTATATGCAAGGTTAAAAAACACACCGGACAAAATAGTTAAAATAGGGCGCGATAACCTTGTAACCATTATAAATGCTGGCAGCATTGTGAATAGCCCTGTTAGCATATTACATGCCAGCAGCGATAAAAAAAATATT
The DNA here is from genome assembly GCA_035628715.1 of Bacteroidia bacterium. GTDB lineage: Bacteria > Bacteroidota > Bacteroidia > UBA8524 > UBA8524 > SB11. The sequence continues at coordinate 4,570 of DASPJH010000070.1, read as the reverse complement.
TACGGAATTACAGCAAACAATAAATGGATATTATTATCTGCAGATGTACCTGTGGAAATAAAAGAGTTTGAAAAGGTTTTACCGGCAAACAGCCTTGAGTGGCATTACAACCCAAAAGACCACAACCGGTTATTGTATATGAATAGCAAAGGCCTGTACCTGCTGAACGATACAACCTCAAAATTATTGATACCCGGCGAAAAAATACCTCACACCGATGGCAGGTTTTATATGGTTATGGATAAACATAACCATATATGGGTTTCTAATTTTATGCATAATACATGGTTTTTCAGGTACACGGATGGCGGCTATTTACCGGCTATTCATGTTTTAAACGGTATATTTTCAATAGTGGCTTTTGATACTGAAAATAATATATGGTTTTGCACGCCAAACAGAGGGCTTTATAAAACACAATACAGTAAACTGCTTGACAGTGTATCCTCTTATCTTAATAACGCGCTTCTTCACAAAAATATCTTCAGTATTTATGCAGGGCCCGGCGAAACATTATGGATGGGCTATGGAAGCGGGTTTGTTACTCAGGTAAACGGAAAAAAAATTAAGCATCATAACCTGTCTGAAAAGGGCCGCACATTTAACAGGGTTATACAGATAAAACCTGACAATGAAAATAATATTTGGTGCGCAATGGATGAAACTTCCATTATGCTGAAAAAAACAAACGGGAATACTTACGTCAAACACCGGCTGAAGATGGGAACGGATGTTTTTTTCTGTGCTTCTAAGGGAATTGCCTTTGATAAAAAGGGAACACCTTTTATAACCTTGCCGATGAGTATAACCGTTGTTGACAAACAACGGATGCAGGTGGAAGAAATATGCCCAATTGGTGAATTTATAAGAGTATACAGCACTTTTTTTGACTCAAAGAACCAATGGTATTTGAGTACTATTAAAGGACTTTATTTAATAAATAAACAAAAGACTGAAAATTTATCCCATAACCAGCCCGGCCTTAATATCCGGATTAATCATTTTGCTGAAAACTCAACGGGCACAATTTTTCTTGCCACGTACAGCAACGGGCTTTTAGCACTGAAGGATAGACGGCTGATGGCGAAAATAAGCCATAATGACGGGCTGCCGGGGATAATATGCCGCAGGGTTTACCTGAAAAATGATACATTATATATTGTAACCAACGGAGGGATAAGCGTTGTAACTTACACTAACAACAGGTTTACAGTTCTTAAAAATCTGGATTTATTATCAGGTCTTCCGTCATTGGATGTAAATGATTTAACTTTTAGTGATAACAAACTGTATGCAGCTACTTCGGAAGGGTTAGCAATAATTACACTCCCTGTTTCAAACCGTGCAGAATCAGCTCCGCCAATACTTTCTGTTAAAAGTTTCAGGGTAAATGGAACCGTTTATCCGCTTATGGCTTCCATATCCTTTCCTTACAAAGAGCAACGGGTCCGTATCGAATATATAGCTCCTGTAATGGATAAGGCCGCAGCAGTTAAGTACAGGTACCGCTTTGCCGGCAGAGACACTACCTGGAACATCACGACTTCCGGTTTTTTAGAATTTAGTGATTTGCCCTATGGTGATTTTAAAATAGAAATTCAGGCAAAAAAATACAACAGTAACTGGAGCGCTTCAAAAGAAATCCTGTTTACTATTATTCCACCTTTTTATTTTACAAACTGGTTTAAAATATCAATGCTGTTGCTTTCAGCTACCCTCCTTTACCTGCTTATCCGGTACAGGTTAACCAAACGTTTCAGGCTGCAGCTTTCTGAGCTGAAAGAAAAGGAAGCCATTGAGCAGGAGAGGAACCGCATAGCTGCCGACCTGCACGATGATATAGGAGGTGAGCTGACGAATATTGTAATACAAACTCGCATATTAAAGAAAACGGTTGCCAACCAGTCTTATTTAAGTTTAGCAGATAACATTGAAAAATCATCAAATGAGGTGATCAATAAAATGAACGAAGTGATATGGACCCTTAACAAAAACAACGATACCCTGCACAACCTGGCTGCTTATCTACGCAATTATATTAACCGCCTGCTGGGAGAATTCCGGCTCACCGGCACAGTTATTATGGATGAAGCCTTATACAGCGGCCTGGCTATAAAAGCAGATGTAAGCCGTAATATTTTTCTTATTATTAAAGAGTGTTTGCACAATGTGGTAAAGCATTCAGGCGCGTCCAATGTAGAGGTGCGCTTTGCATTAAAACATGGTAAAAACCTGGTTTTTGAAGTTTGCGACAACGGAAACGGGTTTAATCCAGCTAAAAATATTCCCGGAAACGGCCTTATGAATATAAAGAAAAGGGCCGAAGCCATTAGGGGGACTGTTAATATTTATTCGGTTCCGGGAGGAGGTTGTATTGTTAATATTTCAGTGCCATTATAAATTATTATTATTATTATGACTAACCCTGTTGAAGTTTGCATTATTGAAGACCAGCCCGAAGTGCGATCGGGCATTTCTTATATAATTAACAGCTACAGCGATTTTTTTTGCACGCCGTATGCCAATGCTGAAGAGGCGCTAAGGGGTATTAAACGGTCGGAGCCCCATGTTGTGCTGATGGATATTAACTTACCCGGTATGGATGGTATTGAATGTACCCGGTTAATTAAAGAGCTATATCCTGATATTTTGGTAATGATGTGCACCGTTTTTGAAGACTCGGAAAAAATATTTAATGCGCTAAAAGCCGGTGCTAATGGCTATATACTGAAGAAAGCCGCGGGCGAAACTCTTATAAATGCCATTAAAGAGCTTGTTTCAGGTGGCGCGCCAATGAGCAGTGATATTGCCCGCAAAGTGGTTGAGTCGTTCAGAAAACCGGTGGCTGAAATGAATAATGATACTACGCTTACCCGCCGGGAGAACGAAATACTGGATTTACTGGGAAAGGGTTATGGCAATAAGGAAATTGCCGATAAACTATCGGTAAGTGTATATACGGTGCGTACTCATGTATACCATATTTATGAAAAACTGCATGTGCGCAACAGGGTGGAAGCGCTAAATAAAACAGGGAGGAAAGCAGGCTGATTTAATATTAACCAAAAGTTATATTGTGACTGTATATTACTGAAAATAAAGAATTTTCTGCCGTCCGGAGAAAACTTGGGCGGAAATTTTAATAGAATACTTTTTTTGTATTAGATGCTCTGTTAATAAGCGTGTTAGTTAGGTATAAAGGTAGGGCCGCGCAGGGTGCAAAAGATAAAAGTATAAATTCTGTCGACGAAACTTGCTTTTAACTTCATGTACAGTTAAATTTGGATTCACAACCTACTAATTTACGTTCAAATGAAAAAAATTTCTACTGCAATACTACTATTCACCGTTAGTTGTATTTGTGCGTACTCACAAACTATTTTCAACGACGATTTTGACAGTTACCCCTCAAACGATTACCTGGGGCCCAACTCTCCTTACTGGACAACCTGGACAAATTCTGACGGTGGTCCGGATGATGTTATGGTTGCCGACAATAACTCATACAGCGGGAGCAATTCCCTGTACTTTGATTCTCCCGGAGGAAGCGGTCCTCAGGATGTAGTGTTGGATTTTGGCGGTATATACTCCAGCGGCCGTTTCAAATATTCAATGAAAATGTATGTCACATCCGGAACAAACGCCTACTTTAACTTCCAGTCGGGCTCTTTTCCCGGTGCTGGCTGGGCCATGGAAATAAACTGGAACTCAGGCGGTACATTTAACATCATCGCAGGTGGATCGCTTTCAGGTTCTTATCCAATGGATACCTGGTTTGAAGTGATGTATGATATGGACCTTACTAATGACAAATGGGAAATGTTCATTGATGGCGTTTCCAGGGGAACATTTACCAATACTTCCAGTGTATCCTTCGTCGATATTTACCCAAACATCGGCCCCTGCGAGTTTTGGATAGATGATGTAAGTTTTTGCACCAACAATGCCTGCAATCCTGAGCTTTCTATTGATGCGGTTGCCATAGACCCCAACCCGGTATGTACTCACAAACCTGCTGATGTAACTGTATCGGTAACCAACCACAGTACATTTCCGGCAAAAAACATGACTCTTGTAGTGGATATAGGCCCCAACAGGCTTAGTCAGCTGATAGACCTTAAAAATATGCCCGGTGGTGAAGATACCACCTTTACCGTTTCCGGTCTCTTTAAATCAACAGTTGCTGGAAGCAACCTGCCTGTAAGTGCAATAAATATTCAGAGCGACATTAACCCCGCTAACGATACTGCAAAAACTACCATAAATATTAATCCTTCGCCCAGCGGTGCAGCAATGATAAAAGGTACACCTTTTAATACTCCCCGTCCGTCAAGTCTCGGTGTCAAGGTGGATCCTGATATTCTGGCATGGCCTGATGTAGGTAATTATGAACTCACCCCGCCAATAGGGTATACAAACAGCGCGTATAATTCTACATGGGAGATTACAGGAGTTAATGTTACATATAGCACAGGTGCAACTGTACCATCATCATATTACTCGTTCTCCGCTCCTGCAGGCTCTTCAAATGGTAAAATTGTTTTCACTCCTGACACTCTCATAACAGACA
>DASPJH010000069.1:0-2209 GCA_035628715.1 Bacteroidia bacterium | reverse complement strand
GATTTGTTTATATATCACCCGTTTTTTGGGCCTGCCCCCTATCCTGAAATTTGCTCCCCTGTTTTTAATGCTGAAGGTGTTGGCCCCCATATCATTAAAGCTTTGCCCCAGGTACTCCTTCATGGCATCAATGGAGGTAAGAATACCTACCAGCGCAAAGATTCCTATGGTGATGATAATCGCCGTAATAATGGTGCGTAGTTTGTTGATTTTTATGGAATCAAACGAAAGCCTGACGGTATCTTTAAAGTTCAATGGCGGGCAAAATTATACCCCAAAAATCATAAACGGGTATGGGAATGAGCGATTTTAATCTTTGTAAGGTGAAATTGGCTCGATGAAAGTATTTACCAGGCTAATCTAATTCAGCCCGGCAAATCTGCCATTATTGCCAAGTTGCCAGTATTCTGAAAGGCTATCGGTATATGATTTTACAATTTTTAGTTCCGGTGTTAGTTTACCTTCACAATGGATACGAAGCTCCTCATCCCAAACAGCAAAGTCAAGTTTATCAATCAGCTCACGTTTCTTAGTATATGTCCGAAGCTGGAAATGATAATCCCGACCATGTTTAGCCATGTCCTGAAACAATATTAAATCTGCATCAAACTTATCATTAGTGAATCGATTACCGTAAAACCGGTATTCAAACCTTCGTGATCTTTTGGGCTCATTAAACTCATTGTCCATGCTGTCAAACGCTGTTTTAAGTTCTTCGGCAGTAATATATTTTGCTAATTCCGAACTATCTTCAAGCAAAGCAACATTAGCCGACTCAGTTAAGAAAAGTATAGAATTGTATGCGTTGTACTGCATGCTCGTAGTAATTTCAAGCAAGGGTTTTTCAAAACATCCTGCAAACAGCAGCAAACCAGCTATTGCTATTGGGAACCTCATACGTCAACCAATTAATCCCATCATCAGACGCAGAGCTTATTATAAAACGACCGTTGCTTATCTGGTATACATCGATACGTTCTCCGCAGGTCTTAATAATCTTTAATGACTCTGATAAAACAGCGCCTGGTGTTTTTAATATTCCTGAGCAATACATGTTTTTCTGTTCGTCCCAAATGGCAAAATCTATTTTGTCAATTGGCTTTCCATCAGGGGCATACGTTCTTAACTGGTAGTAATAGGCTGAGTCTGAATTGTAAAATTCTTTGGCTAATAACACAATAACTTTAAAATCTGCCGTTGAAATTACATCTTTATAAAAATAATACTGCCTGGTTGTACTGTTTGCAGCCTGCTGCAGTTCATCTCCGCTAAGGTATCGGCCCAGCTCATCACTACTTTTTAACAGCTGGTAATCCTGGGTATAAATAAGATTTTGTATAGCGTTTCCGTCGGTTATTTTCCTGCTGGAAGTAATACGCAGCAGCTCTTTTTCCTCCTTATTGCAGGATAAAAATACTGACACTGCCAGTAATAGTATAACCGCTTTTCTCATGCTGAAAACGATGTGCCGCAGCCGCATGTTTTCACGGCGTTGGGGTTGCTAAAGGTAAAACCTTTATTGTTCAGCCCGTCTTCCCAGTCTACCTGCATACCTACCAGGTACATCAGGTGGGCCGGGGTCATCAGCACTTTTATACCGTCAACTATATACTGCTGGTCGCCCTCGTTTTTATGGTCGAATGCCAGTAAGTATGATAAGCCGGAGCATCCTCCCCCCTTAACTCCTATCCTCAGGCCCTGGTCGTCGGTTATACCCAGTGTATTAATAAGGCGGTGAAGCTCGTTTACAGCTCCTTTAGTAAAGGTTATAGGCGAATCAGTTGTTGTATTTCTTTCAATGGTTTCCATGCTCGTATTCCTCTGCCATACAAATATCGCAAAAATATAGCCAACAGTCATTTATCCATTGAACATTTATCATTGAACATTCTCAGGCAAATTGATAAATGTTAAATGATGAATGAAAATTGCAAAAACCAATCGGAACCACCCGAAAATTTGATACAGGATAACACGCTGGCCGTTGTTTGGTGACACAAAAATCTATACCGATAATGATGGCTGGAACAGGGTTAAAACCGGTTATACCTGTAAAATAAATAGTTAAGTAATTTTACAACCTGCCAGTGTATACTTAAATATACAGCAAAAGAGGGTGTTTTCACCCTTTTTTCAATGGTGGATTGGACTGTATCTTGCAGGTGTATTCATGATTTTGAGAACAGCGTTAACCACAATTGGGAAATTT
>DASPJH010000068.1:0-8252 GCA_035628715.1 Bacteroidia bacterium | reverse complement strand
CCTTTGGCTGCGATAGTACAGTAACCTTCCCGGGAGGAGTTGTAATAATGTATACCCCTGCCCCTGTAATAGCGGGAACAGATTCAGCCTGTCATAATAAGATATACACTTATTTGGCAGCTAATATTGCCAACGACTCTTACAGCTGGTCAGTAACTAACGGTACGATTATCTCAGGCCAGGGCACCAATTCAATAGATATCCTCTGGGGTGCAGCCGGAACCGGAACAGTGACTTTAACCCAGATATCACCTTTTGGCTGCGATAGTACAGTAAGTACAGGTGGAGTTGTAATTATGTACACTCCCGCCCCTGTAATAGCGGGTGCAAATTCTGCCTGCCATAATAAGATATACACTTATTCGACAACTAATATTGCCAATGACTCTTACAGCTGGAGTGTAACCAACGGTACTATTATCTCAGGCCAGGGCACCAATTCAATAGATATCCTTTGGGGCACTGTGGGAACAGGAACAGTTACCTTAACCCAGACCAGTCCCTTTGGCTGCGATAGTACAGTAAGTACAGGGGGAGTTGTAATCATGTACACCCCGGCTCCGGTAATAGCAGGTGCTGATTCTGCCTGTCATAATAAGATATACACTTATTCAACACCTGCTATAGCCAACGACTCTTACAGCTGGAGTGTAACCAACGGTACGATTATCTCAGGCCAGGGTACCAATTCAATAGATATCCTTTGGGGAGCAGCCGGAACAGGAACAGTGACCCTAACCCAGACAAGTCCCTTTGGCTGCGATAGCACAGTAAGCCTTTCTGTGATACGGATACTGTATACACCTGCTCCCGTGTTAACCGGAGAAGACTCTGCATGTCACAATAAACTGTTTACTTATTCAACTCCTGCTGTGACTGGAGATACGTACAACTGGAGCGTAACTAACGGTACCATTGTTTCCGGGCAAGGTACTAACAGCATCGCAATACAATGGGGAGCAGCTGGCGCTGGATTAGTGACACTTACTCAAACGAGCCCGCAGGGTTGCGACAGTACCATATCAGAAAGTATTATTGTCCAACCTACACCTGATCCTCAAATTATTGGCAACGACACAGTTTGCCACAATAAGATAGAGTTTTATTCGATAACTCCGGGGATCGGAGGCGACAGCTACCAATGGTCAGTAACGAACGGTAGTATTCTTACAGGCCAGGGAACTTCCGGTATAAGCATACTTTGGGGAACAGCCGGTGCAGGATCTGTCAGCATCAGGCATACCAATGCAGGTGGTTGCGATAGCTCGAAAACGCTTACTATACTTATACAACCTACCCCTGTACCTGTAATACAGGGAGGTAGTAACATCTGCTCTGATAAAGTTGTGTTCTATTCCGTTACATCTTCAGCAGGCAGCACATACAATTGGGCAGTAACGGGAGGAACTATAATTTCCAAACCCGATTCCAGCGCCATTTACATTCGCTGGGATGGTCCTGGCGCAGGTTCTGTTACAGTAACTCAAACCAATTCATCAGGTTGTGACAGTACTGTTTCGTTACCGGTAACTATCAGGCAAAGTCCCATACCAGTAGTAACAGGTCCTGATTCTGTTTGTAACCTCAACCAGTATATCTACGGTGTTCCTGCACAGCCGGGTTATAGCTATGAATGGACGGTAACCGGCGGAACAATACAAGGCGCAGCCAATACCTTCCAGGCAAACGTATTGTGGAATGTAGTTGGCCTGAATACTATCAGGCTAAAAGTAACCAGTAACCAGGGTTGCGATTCAACAGTAGACATTAAAGTAAGGGTGTTTGACCTGCCTACACCTGATATAAAAGGTAATGGAAAGGCATGCTCGAACAGCCGGGATAACCAATTCAGAGACAACAGGTTTGCCACAGACACTTCGGGAAGATTTAAGTACCTGTGGAGCCTGTCAGGAGGCGGAACTATAACCACGCCAGTTACCAACAGCAATATCCTTATAGACTGGCTGGCACCGGGTAATTATAATGTTACCCTTACTATTACTGACACTATAAGTGGATGTGTGGCTACTTCAAACTTTAATGTTGAAGTTGACTCTATGGAAATTCCGGAAATTATTACTAACGGCGTTCAGGGATGTTATCCATTCGAAGTTACATTCAGAGAAAAGCAGAACAGGGATGACTTCTCTTACCAATGGTTTATTGACGGCCTCGGTAACACTAACAAGAAAGAGCCCACAATAATTTATAAAAACCCGGGAACATATAATGCAAGGGTAATTGTAACCAACCATGTTGGCTGCGTTGATACAGCCACTCTGCAAATAGTTGTGCACCCAAGGCCAGTGGCCAATTTCTCAATAAGTAAAGGAGGCGAGCTTAGTATAGAAGATACAGCGTACTTTACTAACCTTACCACCGGGGCCACCGATTATACATGGGAGTTCCATGATAATAGCTTCGACTATAATACCCATACATCCAAGGATTACCCATTGCCAGGTGTTTTCCCTGTTAAACTGATAGCCGTAAATGAATTTAACTGTGATGATACAATAACCAGGTATGTGAAGGTAAGAGTATCGCCAAAAATATTTGTACCTACTTCATTTACTCCTAATGGTGATGGGTTTAACCAGTACTTTACCATCAGCACGTATTTTGTTAAAGAAATGAAGTTAATAATCTTTAACCGCTGGGGGGAAATACTATTCAAGACAGAAGATGTTAACTTTAAATGGGATGGTATGTACAAAGGAATACCGGTACAACAGGATGTATATTCTTATTACATAATAGCGCGCGGCTTTAATAACGAGATGCTCTCGCTTACCGGTACTATTACGTTATTAAGATAGTTTATTCATGTTCTTCATACTCAAAGCCGGTGGCAATTGCTGCCGGCTTTTTTGTTTAGTTTATCTATCTTTATAATGTGAAACTTAAACTGCATCCACTGGCCGCTGCAATCAGCATTCTTTTATTTATCGGGGGCCTGCTTATGTTTAAATACGGTGCCCAAATGGATGGTGTTGTTTTAACAACTATAGCCTTATACTCGCACATGCTCGGCAGCCTGTTTGCTGTTGTGCTGGGAAGTGATATTAATCATACCAACTGGTTTCTGTTCCTGTTTGGTCATACCCTTCAGTATATTATCCTGTACTTTTTGTTCAGTTTTCTTTTTAGCCGATTAAAAAGCCCGGCCGCAAATTAATCTGAAACAACACCCGAATGGTTGCAACCTCAAAGAGCCCTTTCTCCATCTAACCAAACAAACCTGTATTTTTGCACCTTTGCAAACACGGCCTGTGGTTTTTGAGATGACTGAAGGAAAAAACACCCCGGGGCAGCGTGTATGGGATTTCCTTACTCCCTACCGCATCGGCCTCCTGTATATAATAGCTTTTACGGCAGCGTCCGTAGCCCAGTATTATAAGCCTCAAACAGGCGAGTACACCAATTATAACAACTACGTCATTTTTAAGCAGGCCTTCTTTCACTTACTGGAAGGAAAAGACCTGTACATAATGTACCCGCAGGAGTGCTGGGACCTTTTTAAGTATAGCCCGGCCTTTGCCCTGTTTATGGGCTTGTTTGCGTGGATGCCCGATATAGCGGGTCTTACCCTTTGGAACCTGCTGAACGCTATGGTGCTGTGGTATGCTTTTGCCACTTTCCCGGCGGCTACATCACGCCAAAAGGCATTTATGCTGCTGTATGTTTTTCTGGAACTTCTTACCAGTGTGCAAAATGCGCAAAGCAATGGTCTTATTGCCGGGCTTATCATACTGGCCTTTAACCGGCTGGAAAAGGGGCATACTGCTATGCCCGCGCTGTTTATTACCCTTACGGTATTTATTAAATTGTTTGGGCTAGTGGCATTTGCATTGTTTTTGCTCTACAGGCCCAAAGTAAGGCTGGCTGCCTGGACCGTGCTGTGGACGGTGTTGCTGGCATTTGTCCCGGTGGTTTTCTCAGGTGTTAACGGGTTGATATTCCAGTATAAAAGCTGGTGGAAGATGCTGGGCGAAGACCATAGCGCATCCGTTGGCTTATCGGTGATGGGCTGGATGCAAACCTGGTTTGGATATGCCGGCAGCAAAACGGTAGTTACATTGGCAGGCGTGCTGCTGTTCTGCCTTCCGTTGGTAAAGGTAAAACAGTACGGTGATTTTATGTTCCGTGCGCTGTTACTGGCATCGGTGCTGCTGTGGGTCATAATATTTAACCATAAGGCTGAGTCGCCCACGTTTGTAATAGCAGTGGCGGGGGTGGCGATATGGTATTTTATGCAGCCAAAACAGGGCTGGAAAACAGCGCTGGTGGTATTGGCTTTTGTACTTACAAGCCTCTCGCCTACGGATTTATTTCCCAAGCCGGTTAGGGACCAATTGGTAAACCCCTATGTTTTTAAGGCAGTGCCCTGCATTTTTATTTGGGCTATAATAATTTATGAAATGATATTTAAACGATATGCAAAATATGAGCAAGTATAAATGGCTGGTAATGGCGGTTATTGTTTTTTTAATCCCGCTGTATGGCAGTTCGCAAAACCTGAAAGAAAAAGAGATGGGTGCGGAAAATACAGTTATTGCCGAGGGTGAAAGCTATATGGACGGACAGCGCCACGGATACTGGATACTGTATACCAACGATCAGAAAAAAGAATACGAAGGCACCTATACAAAAGGATTGAAAACCGGCAACTGGAAACATTACGACCCCGCTACCGGCAACATGATAGAAGATGTAAATTATAAAAACGACACCACTCACGGTCCTTATAAAAGCTTTTATGCCAGCGGGAAAAAAGCGGAGGAAGGTAAGTTTATAAACGGACTGCAGGAGGGGGACTGGAAGCTATATCACGATGGGGCCGAAAACAACCTTCAGGCCGAAGGCTCGTTTGCAGGCGGAAAGAAAAACGGCTTATGGACCTTTTACCATGATGTAAAAGGCAAAGTAGTTAAGGAGAGGGGCAATTTTAAAGAAGATGCCCGGGACGGTGACTGGAAATTATACTTTAGCAACGGTAAGTCATCCATCCAGGCGGAAGGGCCGTATACGTTAGGCCATAAAAACGGGGTTTGGGTTTTTTACCATGAAGAGCCCAATACAGTGATGTATCGCGTGAATATTATTGCTGATATGGAAGAGGATACCTTTACATCGTATTATCCCAGCGGGAGAGTAAGGGAGAAAGGGTTTTTTGTTCACGGCGGACTGCACGGCCTTTACGAGGAATTTTATGAAAGCGGTAAGATGAAACAGGAAGGCGCTTATATATACGGTATTAAAAATGACGAATGGAAGTTTTATTACGAAACCGGCATTTTAAAAATGCGCGGCTCGTATTATGATAGTAAGGCCAATGGTATTTGGGCATATTACCACGAAAACGGTTCGCTGGATTACGAAGTGGAATATAAAAACGGCAGGATTAATGGTAATTACACCGAATATTTCTTTAACGGAAAAATAAGGACAAAGGGAAAAATGGTTGACGGCAAGAAAGACGGCGAATGGCCGGTGTATGATGTTACCGGCAACATCAATTCAATTGAAGTATACAGCAACGGAGTTTTAACAGAAACTAAGTAGTACCGGGCAAGGATGATTTTACCAGCTCGCGGATGTTCTGCAGTAAATCGTCGTAGTTGACCGGTTTATAAACCACCCCGTCCAAAAAGCCTTTCAGCGGGTGAATAGCTATTTCATCCGTATCGGCGGCAGTGATGGCTAATATGGGCGTGTTTTTATTTGCAGTATCGGAAGTGCGTATTTTCTGAGCGGTTTCATAGCCGGTAATACCGGGCAGGTGAAGGTCCATTAAAATAATGTCGTATTTATTCCGGGCGGCATAATCAAAAGCTTTATGCCCATTATCAGCCACATCAAAATGGGTTTTCCATCCGGAAAGTATCTTGCTGAATATAAGTGCGTTAGTTTTATTATCTTCCACTACTAAGGCTTTAAGTCCCTCCAGGCGGGCTTCGTTCAGGCGGTTTTCGGGCACTGTGGCCATAAGGGGTTTACGGAAAATTTCAAAGTCAATCTCAAAATAGAACCGGCTGCCCTTGCCCACGCTGCTTTCCACCTTTAGCTCGCTTCCCATTTCGTGCAGCAGTTTCGCTGTAATAGTCAGTCCCAGCCCTGTTCCTCCATAATGCCGGGTTGTATGGCTTTCAGCCTGGGTAAAAGGCTCCATAATACGTTGCAGCTGTTCTTCGGCAATACCCACGCCGGTATCTTCAACCTCTATCTTCAACCGCACCCTTTCCCCCAGTGTCTTCACCACGTGGCACCTTATAGTTATATTGCCGTTGCGGGTAAACTTTACAGCGTTGTTTACCAGGTTAGCCACTATCTGGCCCAGGCGCAACGGATCTCCAGCCACTTTTGAAGGTACCTCGGCGCCAATATCCGTTTCAATGCTATTGCCCCTTGCCTGTGCGCTGGCTTTAAACAGAACTACCTGGTCGCCAATAATTTTACCCAAATCCATAGGAGTATGTTCCAAGTCCAGTTTTCCGGCTTCCAGCTTATTCAGGTCCAGCACATTGTTCAGCAGCAGCATCAGGTTATCCGAGCTTCTTTTCAAGGCGCTTATATACTCCTCCTGGCCTTCTGCCAGGGGCTGAGCCAGCAACAGCTCCACCAGCCCGGTAATACCATTCAGGGGTGTGCGTATTTCGTGACTCATAAAGGAAAGAAAGCGCATGCGGGCTGACAGCGCGCTTTCCAGCACCTTTTTCTGCTCCTCTACCAGCAGGTTCTGCTGTTCCAGTTCCCGGTTCTGGTCTTCCAGCTTAGCCTGGTATTCCAGCAGCATCCTGTTCTTTTCCTGCCGCTGGTGTGTAATGCGCCACACCGCCAGCAGCAGCAAAATAAGCAGCAGGGTTACGGGCAGGTAAATCATCACCTGCAACTGGCTGGTTTGGGCTGCATGGCGGGTTTCATCCAGTTCGCGCTGGGTTTTTTCAAGGGCGTATTTGCTTTCCAGGTCTTTTATGGTCTTTTCCTTGGCAGAGTAGTTAATGGCAGTTTCAACACTGTCAGCTTTCTTAAAATAATCCAGCGCAGCCTTATAGTCGCCGGTTGTATTGCCCCATTGGTGTAGCAGCAGGTACGATTCGCGGGTTATTTCCGGCACTTCCAGGCTGTCGGCCAGCAAAGCGGCATGGGTTAAAAACCGCCGCGACTGGGCATAGTCCTTTAGTCCCAGCTGGGTTTCGCCAATGTTTTTAAGTGTGTTTGCCAACGCCCTGCGGTTGCCGGTTTCTTCCTTCAGCTGCTTCGATTTCTCAAAAAAAGCAAGGGCTGTAGTGTACTGGCCTTTCTTCATGTAGCATTCGCCAACGTTGTTGTATGAGTAGGAGATAAAGGTTTTATTGCCCGATTTTACATCGGCGTCCAGCACTATTCTAAAGCATTCAAGGGCTGAGTCGTACTGGCCGGTTTCATGGTAGTTGCTGCCCATGTTGTTCAGGGTGTTCAGCACGCCATTCTCATACCCGGTTTTTTGTGCTAAATCAAGGGCTTTCCTGTAATCGTTCACCGCTTCCGCATGGTTGCCCTGGTTTTGGTGTATAAGGCCTATATTATTATATACATCGCACTGGCCCTTGGTGTTATTAAGCTCTTCAAACAATTTCAGGGCATTCAGGTAATAAGCAATTGCTGAGTCATACTGCGCCTTGAAATCGTAATTAATACCTAAATCATTGTAGCACCTGGCCATTCCTACCTTATCCCCCAGGCTTATAAACGCGCTCAACGCTGCCTGAGCCTGTTGCGTAGCCTCGTCATAACGGCCCTGGTGTTGCTTTACGCAGGCTTTAATGTACCAAACCCAGGCTTTGCCTGCCTCGTAATTTTTTACGGCGGAGTAGTCCAGCAGGTTCCCGGCAATACTGTCAGCTGTTGCAGGATTGTTGTAAACTTCCTCCAAAGCAAGGGTCACCAGTGAGTCGGCGTACTTATCCCCGTCTCCCTGTACTTTGTTTTCCGGTTTACTTGTACAGCCCAAAACTACCAGGAGGGCTGTTGCGATGGCTAAAAGCTGTTTCAAGGTCAGTAAATTCCTATTAGCACGTAAATACCTCTTAGTCAGCTAAACTGTATAATGGTTGTAACAAAATAGTATGTTTGCCCTGATTTAAGGTTTTTGTGATGGCAAAATTAAGCGTAAACATTAATAAGTTCGCTACTTTACGAAATGCTAGAGGAGGTAATAATCCTGATGTGATTAAAGCGGCGCTGGATTGCGAGTCTTTCGGGGCCGATGG
>DASPJH010000067.1:0-2968 GCA_035628715.1 Bacteroidia bacterium | reverse complement strand
TTTTTCCGCAGTCCAAGTTTTGGGAAATCCGTCTCTAATAACAGCAATAAGTAAAGTATAACTTTATACTCTCAAGATTTAAGATCGCAGCAAAAACTTGCCGGACATCCTTAAAAATCCTCACGCAACTAACAGCAAAATAGCGCAATTGTGTTCCGGGAATATTACGCAAATTATCTAAAGCATTCATTATCATTTAGGAGTAGATACCTCTGATTAATTTATAGGACATAGATAATATTTAATTAAAAATTATTAAGGATTTACGTTACCTCCTTACTCTCATTATTGTATTAAAATCACTATATGTTGTACTATTAACAAGAATAGCTCAAAATAATAACCAATATAATTTTTAAATAATCCGCAATAAATATGAAAAACCCATACCTGATTTTTTTAAAAAGTTCTGATTCAATAAATAGGATTTTAAATACGAGCATCATCAGGCTGCTCCTAGTTGGCATCTTGCTGATGGGATTCAATCATGTTAATGGACAGACTTATTGCTTCACAACGCCACAGGGTTATGCGGCTGGTACTACCGGAGGAGGCAGTGCTTCTCCCGTAACCGTAACAACGGCGTCAGCGTTGAAAACCGCGTTGACAGCTTCAGGGAGTAGTGTTATTCTGGTTTCCGGGACTATCGATTGTTCCTACATGAGTTTGGTCGTAACCAACAAAACGCTGCTCGGATTACCTGGTGCAAGACTCAGGAATTTAAATCAGACAAAAGACGGATCAGGTATATTAAATATCAAAGGGGGATCCAATAATGTAATTATCAGGAACCTGATTTTTGAAGGTCCCGGAGCTTACGATACGGATGGAAGAGATCTTCTTACCTTAGAAGATGCCAGCGAAATATGGGTTGACCATTGCGAATTTCAGGACGGTATGGATGGAAATTTTGATCATAAAGGGTTAACAGATAATACCACCGTTTCATGGACTAAATTCACCTATTTAAAAGCCCCGAAACCGGATGGTTCGGGAGGAACCGATGACCATCGATTTTCAAACCTTGTCGGTTCTGACGACGACGATAAACCTTCGGATGGTAAATACAGTATCACCTGGCAATATTGCTGGTGGGCGCAAGGTTGTGTTGAAAGAATGACAAGAGCCCGAAATGCACAATTAAACATGGTAAGCTGCTATTGGAATTCTTCAGTAGCTAAAGTAGCCCTGGGTTTAGGCTACTCGGATTGTTATGTTGAAAATTCGGTTTTTGCCAATTCGGGAGATAAATACAGGAATTATGGAGGTACTGTAAGATTAACTTCGGTTGGTTGTACAGCTCCTCCAGCCAACGTGGGAACATGTCCTGCTCCTGGCTATACGCGAGAATCTATTCCCGCCAGTTCAGTAGTAAGCACCTTGACCGGAGCTTGCGGTGCCGGCGCAACCTTAAATGTTACTTCATCGGGAGCTGTATCCGCGAAATCATCCTGTGGTGGCACGCCCGTAAATGAATTTCCAACGGTCAGCATCACTTCACCTGCCGATAACGCAACCTTTACAGCACCTGCAAGTGTGACTATCAATGCAACAGCCGCAGATGCTGACGGATCAGTTACCAAAGTGGATTTCTATAATGGGAACACCCTCATTGGAACAGATGAATCATCATCTTACAGTTTTACCTGGACAAACGTAGCAGCAGGAACGTATACAATTACAGCGAAGGCGACCGACAACAGCGGAGCAGTCACTACCTCCTCTGATATAACAATTGTAGTAAATCCTTCCGGACAGTCTCCTACAGTAAGCATTACCTCACCTGCGAATAATGCAACCTTCACAGCGCCAGCCAGCATTACACTGGATGCAACAGCAGCCGATGCGGATGGCTCTGTTACCAAAGTAGATTTCTATAACGGCGGCACTTTGCTGGGAACAGATGCATCTGCACCCTATAGTTTTCCCTGGACAAACGTAGCAGCAGGAACTTATACAATTACAGCAAAGGCAACGGATAACAGCGGGGCTGTAACCACGTCTTCTCCCATTACCGTTGTAGTAAATGGCATACCAGGTTCTGATGTTACCATTCAGGCTGAGACAGCCTGTGAAATCGTGGGTATACTGGAAACCAAGAATGCAGGGTTTAACGGAGCAAGTTATGTAAACGTTGATAACGAAGTTGGTACAACCATTGCCTGGTCTGTAAATTCGCAGGTAAACCAAACAGTGAGCCTTACACTTCGATATGCAGCTACCACAGACCGTAATATGTCTTTAACCGTGAATGGGACCATGCAGGTTCCTGTAGTAAGCTTGCCTTCCACAGGAGCTTTCACTACCTGGAATACTTCGACTGTTCAAATAACGCTCGTAGCAGGCACCAACAGAATAGTGGCTACTTCTCTAGTAAGCGATGGAGGACCAAATATTGATGAATTGACATTTAACTCAAATAACATTAGCACCGGAAGCTGCAGTGAGGCTCCAACGGTAAGCATCACATCTCCTGCCAACAATGCAAGCTTTACAGCGCCTGCAAGTGTTACCATCAATGCTACTGCTGCCGATGCAGACGGTAACATTGCGAAGGTAGATTTTTATAACGGCACTACCTTCCTGGGTACAGATGCAAGCTCACCATATAGTTTTACCTGGGCTAATGTAGCAGCAGGAACGTATTCCATTACGGCCATTGCTACCGATAATAGCGGAGCAATTACCACATCATCCTCTATTAGTATTACTGTAAATCCTCCCCAAAATCTAAATCCTGTTGTAAATGTGACAGGCCCCACCACAACTTCCTGGTGTCAGGGAACAGCCATCACCCTTACCGCTACTGCTAGCGATCAGGACGGAACAATCAGCAAAGTTGAGTTTTATGATGGGACTACACTGTTAAGCACCGTAACCACATTACCTTATACTTTTAACTGGACAAATGCCGGTATAGGTACGCACAGCATTACAGCAAAAGCTACCGACAATCAAAGCGCGGTAG
>DASPJH010000066.1:0-3243 GCA_035628715.1 Bacteroidia bacterium | reverse complement strand
CTACCGCTGCTGCGCGCTCCTGCGATAATTTCAGATTTACGGTGCTATCTCCTTTCTTATCTGTATAACCGCCGATTTTAATAGCCGCATTGGGGAATGCTTTCATAATAGCCGCAATATTTTTTACCTGCACCAGGCTTGCAAGCGTTAGCGTGGCGCTGCCTGTTTCAAAATTGAGGTTGTCGAAGTCAAACCATAAATTTTTATCAACAGGTGCCGACGAATCTTTGAGAAAGCTGACCAGCCGGTCTTCTATGCCACCTTTTTTTACCTCGAGTTTCACATCTCCGGGTAGTATAACGTTTAAGGCTTGATATACTGCAACGGGTGCTTCGGTGGCTGTGGCAGGATGCGTTTCTGTTTTAGCGGAGGCTACGCTGATAGGAAGCGTACTGTCAGATTGCCCCTTTCTCCCTGTAGTAAACCAAAGCAAGGCAATGGCTGCTACAATAATCAGCAAAGCGGGCCGAATGGAGCGCCTTTGTTTTTCTACCACATTTGTATCGGTATTTTGCATGAAGCCGGTCCCGCTTCTTACTTGTGCATCGGCAAACTCGCTTTCGTATTCAGTAATGTAACCATCTTCAAATTCCATACTGTAATCATCGGGCTGCTTTAAACCCAATAAGGCCGCGAGAATACCGGCGGGTACGCTATCCAGAATAGTTTCACGGTCCTCGTTCAGAAGATATGTTAATCGCTCACGGTCTCCGAGGGAATCGATTTTTCTGCTTAATACGGCCAATGTGGCCGGGGTTACAATACTCAGCAGTGAATTGGCAGACTGCCAACTGATGCCTGAAAAACGGCTGATACTTTCGGTAAGTTCGGCTGAATTTCCATCAAACAACCTCATGGCCATGGCGTCTCCTTTGGAAAGTAAATCAGCATTGGAGAAAACCCTGCTGATCCTGGTCAGTATACCGGTCTCTGTTGCATCCCTTATCATACCCAGGATAAAACCTACCTTACCTGAATCTGCTTTGTATAGTACACTTGAGAAGATAGATGGTACGAGGACTCCAATGGCTTTTTGCAGGCTACTTTCGTTTTCGCCTAATAATAAGCCCGCATTTAAAATAAACTCTTTATTAAAATAAGCTTTTACCGATTCTGAGAGATTTAAGTTCATGCCCCAAATTTTAAGGTGATATAGGATTTTTATAGCATTACTAATATAAAAAGAAGAACCTTCGCGGGGTAGCGAGGTTAGTGAGTAAATACTGTTCATTAAACATTACTTATTGAATGATAGGTTATCGGGCTATTACATGGTTTCTTTTTGAGTATAGGCTTTCAGGGTGCAACCATATCATGATCCGGACTACAGGGAAGAGAATAAATGAAAATGATGCTTAACTACGCAGCACAGGAAAAGGTAGTTTCCGTATTGGCTTTATGTGCTTCCACTGCGGCGGCGTTACTTGGCTATTTATCGTTCACTATCATTTCGGACAGCCTAAGAAAACCCGGTATTTTTGACATTCACTAATTCCAAAAAACTCTATGAAAGGGTATTTTAACTTATTTGATTTCAAGCAAAAGATAGATTACAAGACCGAGATATTGGCAGGTATTACTGTAGCGCTGGCTCTAACCCCCGAAGCGGTGGCGTTTGCTTTGATAGCGGGACTATCGCCTTTAACAGGCTTGTATGCAGCATTTACCATCGGATTGGTTACTTCCGTATTTGGCGGCCGACCGGGTATGATTGCCGGTGCCACCGGCGCCGTAGCGGTAGTAATAGTTGCACTGGCAAAATCTCATGGCGTAGAATACATATTCGCAGCCATTGTATTGGCAGGCCTAATTCAAATGGTTGCAGGGTTTCTACGACTGGGAAAATTTATCCGTTTAGTACCGCACCCTGTAATGTTCGGGCTTGTGAACGGACTGGCGATAGTAATTTTCATGTCGCAGTTGGGACAATTCAAAGAATAAAGCACTATGAAATTTATGGCCCTCTTTTCTTTGGTTCCATAAGCGTCTTTAATGAAAAATTCGACGTATCTAACGATCCTAATGAGGTGATCATAGATTTTTGCGAAAGCCGGGTAGTGGATATGAGCGGCATCGAAGCGCTTAACAAACTGACGGAACGGTATAAAAATGCAGGCAAGAAATTACACCTTCGTCATTTAAGCGACGACTGCCGGTTGTTATTAAAAAACGCAGAAGATATTATTGAAGTGAACGTAATGGAAGATCCGCATTACAGGTTAGTTGTTGACAAAGTTTAGCCTGTTCCGAATTTATCCAATCTGAATTCGAGAGATAATAGGAAATATCTCCCGAGCCGGTTGGTTCGGCTGTCTACGATCTGGTTGTCGAAAACATCACGACGTATGCTCGTGTTTTCATTCAACAGATCAAATCCCTGAACACGAAGCCTGGCCTTGTTTCCTTTCAGGAACTGGTATTCCAGGTACATATTCAGCAGTGTTGGATTCAGGTTGCCCGTATTGTAACCGTTATTGATGATTTGGGAAAAATTGTAACCCACCACCCAATTATCGCGGAAATAATTTCTTCCTTCCACGCCCAGGAAGATCCTGCTGGTGCGCCTGTCTTCGTAAGACGCCAGGCTATAGCGGGTCTTGTTGGCTGAATAAGCAATATTCAATCGGGCATCTACTACATCCTCGATGTCCATTCCCAGTTTTACACCCTGATTAAAGCCCATGGTTTTACCAATATTCCGTTCATTGTTATTGAAAGCGATATTCCTGCTATAATTGCCGCCACCGTACCAGGTAAGGGTAAACCTGGGCCCGGCAATAGGTTTGGTAATAGAGTAATAACCGCTCGCTGTATAAAAGCCGTTGGCATTGAGGTAAGTGGTTTGCTGTTTAAGGCTGTCCGGAATAATAACCCGGCTTGTCACTATCTTATTTTGGGTGTGCTGCAGATCAACTTTGGAAAAAATCGTGTATCCGGAACCCCTGCCGGATTGTTTATATTTCACCTCGAACCGGTTGTTGAACTCCGGCTTCAGATCAGGGTTTCCTATAACGGTATTTTGCGGATTGCTATTATTAGTGATGGGTTGCAATTGTGTAAACCCCGGTTGGCTGGCACGTCCCCTGTAGGCGGCCGTAAGCTTGCGATGTTTGCTGATATTCAACGAAAGTCTTGCCGTTGGAATCAGGTTGAAACTGCGTTTTTCTGTTGAAATGTTTCGGGAAAGGTCCTGGCCTTTTAGCAATGTGGGTTGCGCAACGATACCTACGAGGTAGTTCAGCC
>DASPJH010000065.1:0-7637 GCA_035628715.1 Bacteroidia bacterium | reverse complement strand
GGCGACCTATACTGTTGCCGACCCTTATTATGAACTTATTGATACCAGCTACGATAAGATAATTGGCAAACTGATAGACAGTTTGGGAATAGCCTCGTTTGCCAATTTTATACAAACACGGTTTGCCAATAACCCTAACTTTTATACCAAACTGGGCAGGTATATACCCGACAGCTTGATGCTGGACAGCTTTACCACCGGCGAAATACTATCCTGCACCGGGGATGAAATATTCAGCAAGCTGTTTAGCTGCTGCGGCAACTGCGGTGATTACCCCAACAGGGATTTAATGTGGGATATTTTAGGACCGGCAGCGGATGCTGTGGGTGAGAACCTTACCGATAACCTGCTTGCATGTAACCCGCAGATGGTACTGGAGGCTGTGCTGGCTGACAGGGGTGCGGACTTTTTAAGTGAACTGGGGGTGACGGCAGTTGACGAATTGTATAATTACTTTAATGGTGTTGAAGGGTATGTACACGATAATTCATCATCGGGGGATCAAATTGGGTTTTTATTGCTGGATGTTCCGCGCAGTGAGCTAATCAGGCGTTTGCTTCATGGTGATTTTTATGATGCTATTGGTTTGCCTTATGAAGAATACATCCCGGCGATTGATAATATAATGATTACAATGTATGGTGATTACCCCCAGGTACATGAAATGCTGGGTAAATACATGGACCCCTGCAAGTTTATGGAGTGTGTGGGCAGTTGCCTTACCGATATTTCCAACAGCTTCCCGCAGCCTAACAATTTGGGCAGTTGCAGCGATTATTTCGCTTCGTATGCCGAAACTTTTTATAATACCTACATTGATGCCTGGGACAATGAGCCGAATTTAACAACATTCAGGGATGCCCTTGGGGCTGTGGATTACAGCCCGATTTTGAATTGCGACCCAAGTGCATATATACTGGCATTGTTAAAATATGATGCTGATGCTTTGCTGGATTATTTGGATAATAACCTTTCAGGCGTATTAAGCATTTATGCGGATTACTTTGATGAGAAGTACCCTCCGGCAGTTACACCGATTACCGATTATAAGCAATACTTATTGGACTATGTGCCTTTTGATGAACTGGCGTGGTATATTGAGTATTACCATTTGCAGAATGGCGGCGACCTTATAGATGTTTTACTATCGTATAGCGATGAATTAACCGCCGATGTGGTGGGTGAAATACTTAAGGAGTATTATGACGACTGCGCCTATAAAAAATGTATAATTAAAACCGGCATCCAAAGCCACAGCTATACTGCCTATACATTTAAACAATACCTGCAAACCGAAGTCCCGCTAAGGGATTATATTCATGGCCGCTTGCAGTTGTGTTACGGTGAGAGGTACGAAAATAAATTGGTAAAAACCCTTACTGACCAAACTACTTATAATACTTTTTATAACTGCGGGGCGAGAATTACGGAGTTTGGATATGATAAATACCCGTATAACTATTTAATTGATGAATTAGCCAATGAGCCTGAGGTAATGTATGCACTGGCTGCATGTGATGAAGACAAACTGCTGATGGCAGCGGCCAAATACAACCTTAAGCTGCTATTAGTTAGGATTGAAAGCAATACCCCCTCATTAATTAACGATGCGGTAGATTATTTTGATGATTTTTATGCAGACCCTGGTCATGGTTCAGCACCTAATTACCTTGCCCAGGAAGTGCCGTTGCAGGAGTTATTGGACTATATTAAAACAAATATAACCAGCTATATTGATGATATAAGCGAATATGATGATGAGGATAAGAAAGGTTTGTTAAAAGCGTATTACCAGGGATGTGATTTTACCAGTTGCACGTGGGATTCTGTAAATACCGGGTACATACCTTTTGACAGTACTAACCTGATAACCTATGTACGGGATTATTACTGGCCGTATCTGACACGGGAATTGTATGAGTGTAATAACGACAGCTTTACACACCATGCGGCCTATACCAGACCTTATATAATCAGCGAACTGTTTGAAAACTGGCATTATTCGCTGGATAGCTTTATGATAAATGTGCAAGCGTATTATGGAAGTGGCGTAAGGGATAAAATTGATGTGGATACAGCAAGGGTGGTGCAATTCCTTTGGGTAAACGAGTGGCATATATACGGCAGCAGCAGGCATGGCGTTTACCAGGCACAAAACGATACCGTTGCCGGAGCGGTGAGAAGCTACCAGCATAGGGTGAGCAATGATACAACTTCGGGCAATTATTTTACGTTGGATACGTTAAAGTATTATAAATTTGGCGTGGATAGTTTTTACAATTTGCACAAGGGAAGAAGAAGATATGAGGGTACCAACCACTTAGGCAACGTACTTACTGTGTTCACAGATAAGAGGATAAGTGTTTGTGCTGCTGACACGGTTATATATTATATGGCAGACGTGGTGAATGCTTATGATTATAGTGCATTTGGAGTGATTTTGGCCGGCAGGAAGTGGGATAGTGATACAACTTTGAAGGCGAGACATGGATTTAATGGGCAAGAACGGGATGATGAAGTAAGTGGTGATGGAAACTCTATGACAGCTGAATATTGGCAGTATGACCCAAGATTAGGAAGAAGGTTTAATATAGATCCTAAATTTAATCCTTCAATATCGGTATATGCTTGCTATGCGAATAATCCAATTGTGTATAGAGATATAAAAGGCGATACACTTACTATTGGAACAAACCAAGGCTCAACAAATGACATCAGGTCTTTAATCAAAGATAAAAATCAAAAATATCTTAATATAGATGAAAATGGCAAAGTATCGTTAAACCTTGAAGGCTTGAGTAAAAGACAGGTTAGGAGGTTATTGAGAAGAGATAAGGGATTAAAACTTTTAAGGGACCTAACTCAAGCCAAAGAAAAATTTCATTATGAGAATTCAATACTTGAGCGCGGTCAAAATCGAAAGACCGGTGATATCACATATGATGTCGTAAATCCGATGTCGCTAAATCCTCTTGACCATATAACAAATAGATCCATTACACCACGAAATATTGGTGGAGCGACAGGATCTTCAGGCCTCAAACCATTATCTTCCGACGGAGATGCTTTCGTTCGACTTAGTCCTGGACAGTTTTCAGTAACAACAAATACCTTTGATGCCGAAGGAAATTTATTATCCAGCAAGGTGACTCAAGTACCAAGAGCCTCTGTAATATTCCATGAACTCGCAGAAAGTTATGCACGGACGACATTAAAAATGCCCTATCAAATGAGTGAGGACGATGAAAGCGGGGCACATTTATATGCTATCAGGCGTGAAACAACTTTTTGGGGGAACTCAATATATGGCAGCCATCCAGTCGGTAGAACTTCCAACTTCACACCTGATCCAGAAAATGCAGTAATTAATGCTAACCGATAAAAAAATGAAGAATATATTATTCTTAGTCGTAGTTTCTCTAACAATTTGTGCAAAGTCGCAAACAGTATATTTTATTGATGATAATATAGACTTGTCTGTTAATATTTCCCAAAAAACCGCAAATGGGTTGAACAGCAATGATACTCTTTTTATAGTTACAACAGTTATTAATAAGAGTACAGAGACCATATATATAAGCAGAGAAAACTCCAACTATTCAAAATGGTTTTCTGACAGCTTATTGGTAATATCATTTGGTTGGGATACTGAAAAAATAGGTTTCTCTGATATTAGTCTAATAGAAATACCTAAAAATGATACATTTGTATTCAACTCTTTTTTAAAAACTAGGTCTGATTCATTTAAAATTAAAATTAATGCTAATTATATTTTAGACTCAAAAATAAAAGCAGCCAAAAAAAAGAAAGAACCTATTTTTAACTTTCATTTATATCAACTATATATGGAGTGGAGGGAATTTTATTTTTTGCCGTGAATATATGACTTTCCAATACGGGTCATTTAAGATTTTTTGAATTCGGCAGAAATGTAAGTTTAAAATCAATATCTATAATTAGAAGAACTAATTATTGGTGTATCAGGTCTAAAGTTGTACATTGCTAAAACATACTTTGGCATTGGCGAAATTGTAAAAATCGAATTGCTAGCCAAGGTAAATAGTTGCCAATAAACTAACAATATGAAACCTAAGGTTTTTACTGCAATATTGCTGTTTGTGAGTGCTTATTCCCCGCTATTCTTAATACTCGTAGTAAAAGATTTTGATTTTAATAATTACTGCTTAAAACACCCAGTTCCTGATGCAGTTTTACTGTCAATAACTGTTCTAAGCATTGTTTTGCTATTTGTAACTGTTGCTAAGATAAATAGAGGCAATATGGTTGTAACCGTTAAAGCAGTACAAAACCGTTCTTTGGATATAATTAACTATACTATTCCCTACCTATTTACTGCCTTTGACATAGATTTATCAAAACCTGAGGACATTATTACGATTTCACTTTTCCTTTCTATACTTCTCGTTCTAACAGTATCCTCGCAGTCAATTTTTATTAACCCCTTGCTAGCCTTAAGGGGTTATGCCTTTTATGATTTGGAGTATGAATTCGAAAAAAAAATGCGTTCAGTTATAGTCATTAGTAAAGATGATTTACAAGTAAATCATCGCTATTATGTAAGAAGTTTAACACGTTTTTTATATTTTGTAACAGCAGAAAAAAAAGAAAGTAATACCAATGAGAGCTAAATTTAGGAACTTAAAACAATTAAATCTTCAAGATGTTGAAGTATCACTAGCCATCGTCAGGGAGTACAAGAAGAACCGTATTTCTCAATACAATATATCATATGTTCAAATTGACCGGCCTTTAGAAAAACGGTTAAAACAAATTATTTCCAGAAAAATCGCAACTGCAAATACATTCGAGCCATACACATTTGATTGTCCTGAGCCTGAGGAGGACTTACTTAGAGCAATTAATTATGAGTCAACAGATTTTTTTAGAATTTATGAACAACTTGTAGAACTTAATCCTGAGGAAAATATTATAGTTGACGTTAATGAATTAATTAAAGCAAAGGCTTATTTAATTGTTTTAAGAGACACGAATGGCGTTCAGGTTGTTGGTTTCAAAACGTTACCCGAAAACTGGAAAATGAAACGGGATAAGGGCTTAATACCATTGTTGTTCAAGGAAAACCGATTTGAAGATTTGGAAGATGAAAATGTCTTTAGCATTTCAGGTACCATAGATATAATTTATTATGACGAAGTTCTTTTTATTTTATCCAAAAAAGATTTTGAAGCTGGATTAAATTTCCGTGAAGGCATGTTAGCCAAGGCTGAAGAGTTGTACCAGGAAGTGAAACAATCAAATCTATTCGTTAATGTTGATATTTTAACTTCTAAGGTAGGTAATAATCAACGGTACTTAAGAAAAATTGCAACAATTAAAAATTTAGGGTACTATTTGGATGAGCAATATCTTTCCAGATTACAAACTATAAGCATTGCAAGAAATTGGAATATTCAATTTAAGGAAGGACAAATAGTTATAACTGAAGACAACCTTGATGCCATATTAACAGTATTACAAAATAAACGCCTCCATTCAGAATTGACTGATGAGACTTTTGATGTTGATAGCGCAAAGAAACTTGAATTACACGGGAATTAACAAAACTTACAACGGCGCGCCACCACGCCACAAAACGTTAAAAATAAATTCCTTATAACGCCGTTGAAAATCAGGGTCAGTGCTGTAACGTTTAAAGATTTCAGTTTGAGTAAACAGGTACTGCTGCATCAACTCATCCAGTCTTTTATCCGATGATATTTTTGCGTTTTGCTTATCAGGTGAAGTTACTATTGTATCCATCACTTTAGGGTCAGCCTTCATGTCGGCGGGAATATCAATTAATAGCGTTTTATTGGCCTTATCTTCATCAGTCCATTCAATGTCTCCAAATATTTTATTGAAAACATTGAGGATATTCTCAAGTGTGTCAAACTCATTGTCACCTTTACCACCACGTACTTCCACAGGAATTGGATTAACAACACCCGGCGCTTCTGATAAACTTATACTTTCAGTGCTTTGTTTTGATGGACGGTAACTCTCCATATCAATTGCTTCAAGTATGCCTTCCGCCAGGTCGCCGGTTTCTGCTATTTGTAACTTCGGTAATAAAGATTTTAAAAACCACCACTGCTTTTCCCATTCATGGTTATTGAAATCTAAAATTTTAGCCAAATAGCTGTATGTACGCAAGAACGACTTAACCTTTGCTTTAAAATCAACTTGTCTGTCCACGTCCAATGTGAATTTGAAATCGTGGGCAACAGAATCTAAAATTGGGTCTATTAAATTCCTGCTGGCATTGTTAGAATATTTCT
Organism: Bacteroidia bacterium; assembly: GCA_035628715.1. Taxonomy (GTDB): domain Bacteria; phylum Bacteroidota; class Bacteroidia; order UBA8524; family UBA8524; genus SB11. The sequence continues at coordinate 1,338 of DASPJH010000065.1, read as the reverse complement.
CAAAAAAGGCATTTACATTTTCCTTTGTGAATATTTCATAATTTTCAATGCTGTCAACAAGGTCGTTAAGCTTGTTAGGGTTGGTTTCCTCACTCAGTACGGTAACGGTGTAGTAGGGTTCAAATGCCTCTTTTATTTCTTCAGCAGTATTATAAAAATCCAAAACAAAAGTATCTTTTTTATGCGGCTTATGGGCACGATTAAGCCGTGATAATGTTTGCACAGCCTGCACATCCCTTAATTTTTTATCTACATACATGGTATGTAAAAGTGGCTCATCAAATCCAGTTTGATATTTATTGGCCACTATTAAAAAACGATACTGATTTTGCTTAAAGTTTTTAGGAATATCATTTTTATAACTGTCAAAGTTGTTCAGTTTTGCCTCATCATACTCTACTCCATCAATCTCCCGTGTTCCTGAAAAGGCTACAATTGCCTTATAAGGAGATTTTATTTCCTTAAGGTATTCATCAAAAGCAAATTTGTAGGTTATAGCTGACGCAATACTTTTTGTTACTACCATTGCTTTAGCCTTATTGTCTATCAACCGTTTCACATCCCGGTGAAAATGGTCAATCATTATTTTGGCTTTTTCAGCTATGGCAAATTTGTGGCCTTCTACATAAGCCCTAAGTTTCTTCTGCGCCTGTTTGGTATCGTATTCCGGGTTATCTTCAACAGCCTTTATAAGCTTATAAAATGAATTATAAGTGGTATAGTTTTGTAATACATCCAAGATAAATTCTTCCTCAATGGCCTGTTTCATTGAGTAGTGGTGAAACGGGTGAAACCTTTTTTTTGCTTCGCCGTCGGCTATGTATTGTTCAGGAACTCCAAACAACTCTAATGTTTTATTTTTTGGGGTAGCTGTAAAAGCGAAGTAGGAGCCGTTTTTTATCATTTTCCGGCTTTCCATTAGATTATTTATTTCATCCTCTACCGTTGGCTCATCAATAAAATCTTCTTCCTCAATATCAGCTGCCAGTACAGCATTCATTTTTGTTGACGTTTGCCCGCTCTGACTGCTGTGCGCTTCGTCAATTATTATGGCAAAACTTAGCGATTGCAAGTCCTGCGCTTCTTTTAGAAGGTGTGGAAAGGTTTGCACCGTGCAAATAATTATCCGTTTACGGTTATTAATTGCTTCTTTCAGTTGTCCGGTCTTGCTTCCGCCTTCACCGGTAATCGCTTCTACTATTCCTTTTTGTTGCTCAAAGTCTTTTATATTTTTCCTAAGTTGCTTGTCCAGCACAGTACGGTCGGTAACAACTATTACCGAGTCAAAAATATGTTTGTCGCCAGCCTGGTTGTGCAGCCCGGTTAGCTGATGGGCTA